>JAGXLR010000109.1 GCA_018334555.1 Desulfobacterales bacterium | reverse complement strand
AAGAGGCCTTTTCTCCCGGGGCTAGGGATGCGCCGGAAGCATTCGGCCTGTCTGATGAAATTTTCGGCAGGCATGCGGCCATTAATCGCCTGAAAAGAGAATTTCAGCGTGTTAAGCGCGAGGATGGCACCCTGGTGATGGTTTCCGGCGAACACGGCTTGGGTAAGACGCGTCTGCTGGAGGATTTTGAGGGATATGTTACTGATATGGGCGGCTATTTCCTAAAGGGCCGATGTGAGCCGCTTGACCAAAAAATTCCGTACAGTCCTTTCATACAGGCCTTTTCAGGTATGATACGCCATATTCTGACCAAAAGCACCGATGCGGTTGAAGCCTGGCGCAGACGGCTGATCGGGGCATTGGGGGTAAATATCCGGCTGATCGTCAATGTTGTTCCGGAACTCGCCTATATTGTCGGCAGACCGGACGATCTGCCTGTCCTGTCACCGGCACACGAACAGAACCGGTTCAATATCGCATTTGAAAATTTTTTGCGCGTCTTTGCGGCAAAAGACCATCCGCTGGTGATTTTTATCGATAATATGCAATGGGCCGATTCCGCTACATTAAATCAGATGGAGGCTTTTTTCACCGGGAGCGCCGCCCGGCACATTCTTTTGATCGGCGCCTACCGTCAGAACGAAATCAGTCCGACCCATCCCCTGCAACAAAGCATCGAGGCCCTAAGTCGCAAAAATGTCCGGTTGATCCCTATTGCCCTTGAGCCGCTCGCCGTTTCTGATATTGAGCAGCTAATTACGGCGTCTTTGCAAAGGACTACGCCCGATACGAAGGCGCTTTCCAATCTCGTTCATCAGAACACCGGTGGCAATCCTTATTTTGTCAGGGTATTGCTTGCCTTACTTCATGCCGAAGGCCTGCTGTTCTATGATTTTACCTGCGGCGCCTGGCAATGGGAAATCGGGAAAATAAAAGACCGGGCCATAGCCGCCAACATCGTCGATTTCATGGATGAAAAAATCAGCAGCCTGCCTGAAGCCACACAGGAGATCCTGAAGCTCGCGGCATGCATCGGGGACCCCTTCGATCTGGAGTGGCTTTCCAAAGCGGCCGCAAAGGATGTGGTCACTGTGGCATTTGACCTGTGGTATGCGGTCGAAGCGGGGCTCATCGCCGTACTCGGCGATACGGATCGGACGTTCAGGGAGCTGCTGATCCGGAATCTTCCCCCAAGAACCGCCGGGGAAACAGGCAGACAAGTGGACGGGAAAAATATCCATCTGGCATTTCAGGGGGACAAAGTCCGGCAAACGGCTTACGCCATGCTTTCCGATGCCAGGAAAAGCGCCCTGCATCTACAAATCGGCCGGCTTCTGCTGAAAAAAATCGATAATGAACAATTACAGAATCATATTTTTCAGATCGTCAACCACCTCAACCAGGGGGCGGGGGCGGTCGATGGGCGGGAGCGTATCCGTCTGGCGGAGCTTAACCTAATGGCCGGTCAGAAGGCCATTGATTCCCAAGCTTACACCCAGGCGCACGAATATTTCAAATCCGGCGAAAAATTACTGCCTGAGGACGCATGGCGGCAGACCTATTTATTACAATTTGCCCTGGCCAAAGGGCAAATGAGGTGTGAATATATCGTTCAGTCCTTTGCTCAGGCCGAAGAAAGATTCCGGGTGCTTACCGCGCGGGCGGCGTCCGAGGCGGATCGCGCCGAGGTTTATATGCTGAAAATGATCATGCTGGCAAGCCTGGCCAGGCATGAGGAGGCCCTGAAAATCGGTTTCGCCGGTCTGCGCCTGCTGGGAATACACCTGCCGGATGCGGCCGGGCGGTTTTCGGTTTTCAAAAGCATGGTTAAGACCCAGCGCAAACTGCACAAGTACGGCATGGATGATTTGCTGAATCTCCCCCAGATGGGCGACCGCCGGCTGCTGTTGGCCATTGACCTGTTGATCAACCTCTGTTTCTCCGCGTTTTTGTGCAGTCCATATGTCGCCATTGTCTCTTCTCTAAGGATCGTCGATCTATCCTTGAAGCACGGCAATTCGAAGGCTTCGCCGTTTGGCTACATGATATACGGCGCCTCTCTGTGCGCTGTATTCAAAAGCTTTGAGAAAGGCCGACGGTTTGGGGATATGGCGCTTACCGCCAATGAAAGTTTCGGCACCCCGGCATTGGTCCCCAAAATGTTGCTTTTTTACGCGAGCGGCATCAGCGTCTGGACCGAGCATATGAATAAAGGGCTCGAGGCGCACCGGCAGGGCGTCAAAACGGCGTTGGAGACAGGCGATACTAATTACGCCGTCTACCATATTCAGTCTGTGCTGATTTTTTTAATCGCCAGCGGCGCCCCCATTGACCGGGTGGCGGAGGAATGCGAAAAATACTTCTCGTTTATAAAAAAATCTAATGATATCGGTGCGTTAAACTATTTAATGTCCGTCAGGTATTATACCCGGGGGTTAAGCGGCGAGCCGTCGGATTCCGAAAGCGGGACGGATAATGGTTTTGACGAGGCTCGGCATGTGGCAAACATGGAAAAACACGGCATTCAAATTATCCTGCTGCGGCATTTTCTGATTAAACTTCGGCTTCTCTATATAATGGGGGATATCAAAGGCGCGCTTGGGGCGGCCGAGTCGGGCCTTGGGATGTTGTATTACCATCTGGGCACCATCATCGTTCCTGAATTCCATTTCTACTACGGCCTGAGCCTCGCCGCGGCCTATCCGCGCATGAAAGCCGCGGGGCGGCCACTTATCAAAAGAAAAATCAAAAGGTATCGAAACAGTTACAAGACCCTGGCCAGGCAATGCCCGGATAATTTCGAGCACAAGTACTTTCTGCTCTCGGCCGAGTACGAACGGATTGCCGGGCGTGATATGGCGGCCATCGGCTTTTACCATAAGGCGGCGCGTTCGGCACGGGAAAATGGGTTTATCCAGCATCATGCCCTTGCCAATGAGCTGGCATCCAAATTTTATCATGCCAGGGGCTTTGATGAAATCGCGCGGGTTTGCCTGACAATCGCCCGGGATACCTATCGCAAATGGGGGGCTCACGCCAAGGTCGCCGCATTGGAAAATGCTTTTCCCGAAATCCCGGCCGGAAAGCTTCCGGATAAAACCCTGCCGGCCTTTGACCCGCTGGATTTTTCGGCAATTATAAGCTCGCTTCAAACGATCTCCACGGATATCGTGCTGGCGGATCTGCTCAAAAACCTGATGCCTATCATGTTGGAAAATGCCGGCGCCACCAAAACGCAATTCTATACGATAAAAGGCGGACAATTGTATCTGGAAGCCGAGCATACGGTTAACGCATCGGAAGCATTGGTTTTTGAGTCCATACCGGCGACAAGCCAAACCGAGATTTTTTCGCCGGTGTTAAACTATGTCCGGCGAACGGGAGAATCCATGGTGCTCGACGATGCAGCCGGGCAAACCGATTTTGCCGTCCATCCGTACATGAAAAAATATCAACCCCGCTCTGTTTTGTGCCTGCCGGTGTTCAGACAAACCCAGCTTTTGGCGTTGTTTTATCTGGAGAATCGACTCGCCCCGGCGGTTTTCACGCCGGCGCGAGTCGAGGTCCTTCAGATTTTGGCCTCCCAGGCGGCCATCTCTCTGGAAAATGCCAGGCTTTTTGAAAATGTGATGCAAAAGGAGAAGGCGCTCAGGGAAGTCACCCGGCGTCGGGAGGATGAAGCCCTGAACTATCAGGAACAGCTGCGCTCGCTGTCGTCCCAATTGTCTCTGACTGAAGAGCGGGAGCGTCGCCGGATCGCAACCGAGCTTCATGACAGGATCGGCCATGCGCTGACCCATGCCTCCCTGAAACTCTCGCACCTTCGTAAGAAGAAGCCTTCCGGCGACGGAGCGGATAAAACCGTGGATGCGGTATATGATCTGATCGAACAGTCCATTCAGGATACTCAATCCTTGACTTTCGAATTGAGTCCACCCATATTATATGACTTGGGCTTGGAAGCGGCAGTTGACTGGCTGGCCGAACAGACCCAATCGCAGCATGGTATTACGGTTGAATGCGTTGACGATAGGACCCCCAAACCCATCGATGAAAGTCTTCGGGTGCTGCTTTTTCAGGCTGTGCGGGAGCTGCTTTTCAATATCGTTAAGCATGCCCGTGCTAAACAGGCGTTGATCTCCATATCCCGACAGGGAGACGACGTCTATATTGCCATCGAAGACGACGGGGTGGGATTTGATGCCGCTAAATCCGAATCCATCGGTGATAACAAGAAAGGCGGCTTCGGGTTGTTTTCCATAAAGGAGCGGCTGGCTCACCAGGGCGGCCGGCTGGAGATTGACGCCAAACCGGGCAGAGGGACGCGTTTTACAATGATTTCACCCATGAAGCCACCAAAATGAGGCCGCAATGGGGATGATAAGAATCATACTGGCCGATGATCATAAAATTACACGGGACGGCCTCAGGGCGCTTCTTGAGCGGCAATCCGATATGAGGGTCGTCGGAGAGGCGGCAAACGGCCGCGAAGCCATTCGTCTGGCGATTGATTTGGCGCCGGATGTGGTCGTCATGGATATCAGCATGCCGGAGTTAAACGGCGTCGAAGCCACACGGCAGATACGTGAAAGTTTGCCGGAAACCAAGGTGATCGCCCTGTCCATGTATGCGGACCGCCGGTATGTGATCGGCATGGTCAAAGCCGGGGTTTCCGGCTATCTATTGAAGAACTGTGCGTTTGACGAACTCGTCAACGCTATTGGCGCGGTGCTAAATAACGAGAGTTTCTTGAGCCCGCGGATCGCGGATACGGTCATGAAGGATTATACGCATATTTTAGAACATGGCGAGGCGTCCGCTATTTCTGTGCTCTCCGTCCGTGAAAGGGAGGTGCTGCAGCTCATCGCCGAGGGCCTGTCCACCAAAGAAATCGCCGAGCGGATTCATGTCAGCGTCAAAACAGTGGAGACGCATCGGCAGCAAACCATGAAGAAACTAGACGCCAAAAGTGTTGCCGAATTGACCAAAATTGCCCTTCGTGAAGGTCTGACCTCCCTTGAGTAAAGCATTTTGATCCAAAAGAGCCGGCTTCTCAAGGCTGAATAGGGCCAACTTCTGCCCGTCGGACTGGCATGCGGGGGCGTCGATAGAATTAATCCGGGCCGTCATCAATTCGTTGCAAGATGGGGTTATCTAAACTAAAATATATTTTCACCTAAATTGAGCGTTGATGTTACTTAGAAGTAACCCCCCCCGGGCCGCGCCCGGGACCGAGCTTAAAAGTAACTTTTGCTGTATGCTTGAAGGCACTTGCTGTATGCTTGAAGGCACTGAGACGATTCATCCAATTTTGTCATTTCGAGCGGCAGCGAGAAATCTTTAACAAACAAGATCCCTCGTCGCTTTTGCGCCTCGGCATGACAGAGAGCTAAGCTTCTGGAATATTAATATATATTTTCAAGTTACTTAGACCTAAATTGAGCGATTTTCAAGTTTGCCGCAGATACAAGGAAAATGATGTCGAGCTATAGGCGCCTATGCGAGACATCATTTGACGCAGTAGATGCGGTGAAATTGGAAATCCCGGAGGGTTTCAAATTTTTTGATTTAAAAAATGATCCAATATCCTAAAAATAAAATAAAAATTAAATCTTCAAAAAATTGAAACGCTCAATTTAGGTTAGAAGAAGTCGACGTTCGTCATGCCGTTGATCCGGGACGGAATGACACAAAGTTGGTTTTGCAACTTTTTACGAAGCCATCAAGGCTTGAAGGCCCAGCGCCGGGAAATAATTTCGATGAGACGCGATCAGATCCATATACTGCAGGATATTTTCCAGACCATCACTGAATCAGAAAGCCCCGAGATGTCGCTTGAAAAAATCGGCCAGCTCCTGATTGACCGGTGCGGCGTCGATGTATGTTCCGTTTACGTTTTTAATGCGGCCGAGGAAAAGCTGGTTCTGCGAGCGACCGTGGGGTTGACCAAGGAATCCGTCGGTACGATTTCAATGGATGTGCACGAGGGGCTGACGGGTTTGGTTCTTGAAACCATGAAGTCCGTCTTCGTCGTAAACCCCGCCACCCATCCGCGGTTTAAATATTATGAGGCCAGCGGCGAGGATAGATATCAGACATTTTTAGGGGTCCCCCTGATTTATCACCAGCAGACGCTCGGTGTACTGGTTATTCAGACGATTGCCGCCGACACCATTACGGAGGCGGATATCCCGGTATTTGAAAACATTGCCTCTCAGATTTCCGCGATAGTGGCCTATACCGGCATCCTGAAGGGATTGCCCGGATGGGAGCCCAAATCCGGTGAGCCCGCCGATGATATGGCCGCGCCATCACAGAAAACCTATAAACGCAACTATTTGCGGGGAGAATCGGTCTCCTTCGGCGTGGCGGAAGGCTATGCGCATTATCTATCGGAAAATATCAATTTTAACCAAGTCCATTGCACGTTTTCCGAGAATACCGACGATGATATCAGACGGCTCGAGCGGGCTTTTGAAAATGCGGCCAGACAGATCAAGCACATTGCGGATCAGGCAAAGGCACTATCTACCGAAGAGTCGGGGATTATCGAAGCCCATCTGATGTTTTTAAGGGATAAGTCCTTAAAACAGAAAATCATATCAAAAATTGAAGACGGCAGCTGCGCCGAATATGCCCTGAAAGAGGTTATCTTCGAATACGGGGGCATGTTCCAGGCAATCGAGGATCCCTATTTAAGTGACCGGAGCGCGGATATACTCGATATCGGCCATCGCATATTGGAAAACCTGATCGGGGGGGCGAACGGGGAGCATCCGGCCTTCAGCCGGGAAACCATTGTTGTTGCCTCGGACCTGTCACCGGTGGACTTGCTGGCAATCAAGCAGCCGAATTTAAAAGGCATCATTCTGGTCAACGGCGGGCGTACGTCGCATACGGTTATCCTTGCCAAATCATTTGAAATTCCGATTGTCATCGGGGTGGACGGGGTTCTGGACGCCGTGCGGGAAAATGACTATGTCATCCTTGACGGGATATCCGGTTTCGTGTTTGCCAATCCGCCGGATGAAATCCGGAGAGAATATGAAAAACGGCGAAAGGAAAGGGAGGATGCCATTGAAGAGATGGCACCTTCTTTGAATCTGCCGGCAACGACGAAAGATGGCTTCACCGTTTCGGTTGGCGCCAATATCGGCCTGCTCTCGGATACGGAGTTGGTGGCAAAATACGGCGCGGATTTTATCGGACTCTATCGGACGGAATTTCCATTCATGCTGCGCAAATCCTTTCCTTCAGAAGAGGAACAGGTGGCGTTTTACCAAAAGGTTCTTGAAAAATCGGCCCCGCTGGCGGTTACTATCCGAACCTTTGATGCCGGTGGGGATAAAATATTTTCCTCCCTTGACAGACCGGTTGAGGACAATCCATTTTTGGGCTGGCGCTCCATCCGGATCAGTCTTGATATGGAGGATGTCTTTCGGACGCAGATAAGGGCGATTTTAAGGGCATCGGTTGTTGGTCCGGCCCATATACTGTTTCCCATGATCTCATGTGTTACCGAGGTTCATCGGATCAGGGCGATTATGGCAGAGGAAAAGGACAACCTGAGGAAAAAGAATGTCAGCTTTGATCCTGACATAAAGATGGGCATCATGGTGGAAGTCCCCGGTGCCGTCTCCATTTTGAAGCGAATGCTTACATATGTGGATTTCGTCAGTATCGGCACCAACGATTTGATTCAGTATCTCCTGGCGGTGGACCGCAACAACAAGCGGGTGGCCAGTCGCTATAATCTGCTTCACCCCTCGGTCGTTGCGACGATTGCGGATATCGTCGCCATATGCCGCCAAGCAGGCAAACCGCTCAACATATGCGGTGAAGCCGCGGCAAACCCGCAGGGGATTTTTCTATTTGTCGGCATGGGGGCCGACCATATCAGTATGACGCCTTCGGCCATTCCCATGGCGAAAAATTTTATTCGGTGCATCAGTCGGTCGTATGCCCAAAAATGCCTTCAGGAGGCAATGGACAAGGAGGACGCCGTCGCCATTGGCCAGTTGTTGGGAAGTTGCTGCGACGAATCCTCATTTGCCTGCGGAATCATGAATGCCGGCGAGTTCAGGAAAAACGATGCCATGCCCGAGTAGGCGGTTAAATGTATAACCATTTCTTCGGTTTCAAAGAACGTCCCTTTAAGCTGGTTCCGGATCCGGACTATCTTTTCTTAAGCCAGAGCCATGAAGAGGCCCTGGCCCATTTAAAGTATGCGGTCCTAAGCGGTGAAGGCTTTGTTGAAATTATCGGCGAGGTGGGTACTGGAAAAACCATGCTTTGCCGGGCATTTTTGGAAAATATGGGCTCTGATGTGGAGACCGCCTATATTTTTAACCCGAAAATGGATGCCCAACAGCTTTTAATGGCCATCAACGCCGAATTCGGAATCCCCTCCGGCCATGGCACCATCAAGGCCCTCATTGACGAGTTAAACGCTTTTTTGATGGAAAAAAAGGGTGAGGGGCGCAAGGCGATCCTTTTGATTGATGAAGCCCAGAATTTAAGCCGGTCGGTTCTGGAGCAGATTCGGCTGTTAACCAACCTTGAAACCACCAGGGACAAACTTTTGCAAATCATCCTTGTCGGCCAGCCTGAGCTGGGTGAACTCCTTGATTCCTATGAGTTGAGACAGCTTGGCCAGCGGATTACCCTCAGCTGCCGCCTTCGGCCGTTGACGATGAAAGAGACCGCCTCCTACATCAATCACCGACTGCATGTGGCGGCCTGCGCTCAGCCCAAGATCTTTACGAAGGCTGCGATTCGCAGGATACAGCGTTATTGCCGGGGGGTGCCCCGGTTGATCAATATCGCCTGCGACCGGTCCCTGCTTTCAGCCTACGGCTATAACCAGCGGCGCGTATCCGCTAGGATCGCAGAATCTGCAATCCGGGAGTTGTCAAGCCGGGGCGATATCCGACAGTCCGCTCTAACAGCCGGACGAAAACGCATCCTGGCCTTTTTTGCGGCAGCCCTGGTCTTTGTCGCCTTTTTATTCTATCATTCAGATATCAGGGCGTTTTTCGGCTATCTCAATCATCGTCAAGGCGCCGCCAAAAATGATCATGCCGGCAAGTCGGCCCCGAATACGCCGGGAAAAGAGAAACCGGCGCCAAACCGCTCCCCGGGCGAAGACCAACGGGAAAAAACGTCTGCCGGTGCCGCGCTCAGCCCTGAACCAAACCGTGCAAAGATCGAAAAGCCGGAAACAGGGGTTTCCGAAGAGGCCGTAAAGCCCAAAGAGACGTTGGCGCACGGGAGCTTAATAGACCTGCTCAAGGCCAGGGGGCACGAAAATTCCCGTTCGCGCGCCGTCAAAACCGTAATTTCCAGATGGCGTTCAGACCCATCGGTTGCAAAGGCGTTTGAATCCATTGAGAAGACGGATGTGTTTATCGAGCTCTCAACCCGATTGAACGGCCTTTATGCCCATCGGGTGGATGGGGACCTGGGCCTGATCAGAAAATTGAATCTTCCGGCTATTCTGGAAATGGATTCACCCGAGACCCACCGGCCGGTTTATTTGGCAGTGATCGGTGCCGGGGAAAAGACATTCACGCTTAACGCCGGGGCTGATGGGCAATCCATCACGGTTCCTTCTCGGAAGATCCTCGAACACTGGAAAGGCGTCGCCTATGTCTTGTGGGAAAATTTTTATAAGTACCGGGGCACCATACCGCTTAATTCCCCGGGCGATTCGGTTATAACGCTCAAGATGCATTTAAGGGAGGTCGGTTTTACGGATCTTGAGCTCAATGCCGCCTATGATGAGGATACGCGGTCGGCTGTTCGGGCAATCCAGGCCAGACATGGCATTCCGGTGGACGGTTATGTGGGGCCGCTGACCAAGATGGTACTCTATAATGAAAAGCCGTCCCTGAGCATACCGCATTTGGATCAGGCGCCGAGAGGGATGGATGATGGGGCGAGAGCATCCAGCCGAACATTTCCAACGGATCGTAGCGCTGCCGATGTCAATGCGGATATGGAGGCTTTGCCCTATGAATATGGGACGAAGGCTAAACCAGACAAAGGCGATGAGGGGGCCGGGCGGTAAGATTTGAGTGCGATCCTCAGAGCTCTGAAGAAACTGGAAAAAGATGCATCCGTGGATGCGGATATGCCGTCTTTGCCGGGCAAATCAAGGATCGGCCGCATGCCGGATCGATCGGTGCGCCTGAGCTATGGACTGGTATTTACGGCGTTTATTCTGGCGGCAGGATTCGCCGTATTCATCAAGATGCATCCGTCTGTTTTCGTATCCGGCTCTACCGAGAGGACGTCGCTTCCGGCAAACGAACGTATCGCTGCGGTCAATGGGGCCGAGCAGCCTTCGCCGGAGGCAAATACCCCTAAAACGGACTTCGGAAAAGCATCTAACGGCAGTGCCCCCTCTGCGTCTGCCGAAGCACACGACGACTCCGCCGCCCCTGGGGTCGAGAAGCCCGAAACTGACGGAGCCAAGGATCCGGGAAAAACTGAGCCGCTGATGGCAGCGCCTGGGCCGAATGAAAAAAAGGAGGCGCCGGAAGAGAACGTTAAGGCCGACATATCCGGGGCGAAACAGGCATCTTCGGGTGCCTCCGTGCCGCTGTTTTCTGAGGATATCGGCCTAAAAATTCAGGCTATCTCGTGGAATGAAAGCCCTTCCCAGCGAATTGTGATTATAAACAGCCGGTTATGTCATGAAGGCGATCGCATTAGCGGCTATCGGGTCCTAGAGATCAATCCGGATGATATCGTGGTGTCAAACGGGGTCAAAACCGGAAAACTGCTTTTCAAAAT
>JAGXLR010000108.1 GCA_018334555.1 Desulfobacterales bacterium | reverse complement strand
GTCGAGCAGGCGAAAAAACGGGCCCGGGCGGCGGATGAAGCCCTGGCCCGTAAAGAGGCGTGGGGGCCGCTCCACGGCCTTCCCGTAACGATCAAGGATACCCTGGAGGTCTCCGGAATGCCCTGCACGGCCGGAGCTCCCCAGCTGAAAGAGCACATTGCGTCAAAGCATGCAGATGTGGTTCAGTCCCTTGTGGATGGTGGCGCCATTGTGCTCGGAAAGACCAATGTGCCGCTTTATGCCGGGGATTTCCAGAGCTTCAACGATGTATACGGCCAGACCAACAACCCGTGGGATGCGAGTTTGACGCCCGGCGGGTCTTCGGGCGGGGCGGCGGCCGCATTATCGGCCGGGCTCTGCTCCCTTGAGATCGGCAGCGACCTCGGCGGTTCCATCCGGTTGCCGCCGCATTTTTGCGGTATCTGCGGACATAAGCCGAGCTACGGGATTGTGCCCCAGAAAGGCCACATCCCGCCGCCGCCGGGGATTTTTACGGGGGAATATTCAATCGGGATCGATATGATGGTCGTGGGGCCGCTGGCCCGAAGCATCGGGGATGTCGAGCTGGCCATGGATATCATTGTCGGGCCGGAGTCGCCGGAACGCCGGGCATGGTCCATAAACCTTCCCGGCCCCCGGAAGCCGTCGCTTGAGGAATATAAAATCGGGCTGTGGCCGGATGACCCGGCATGCGCCGTGGACAGCAGTGTGGGCGATGCAATGCAGGCGCTCGTGGATGAACTTTCCCGAAATGGCGCATCCATTACAGAGACGCATCCGGAAATTGATTTCGCCAGCAGTTATGATGTGTTTTTAAGTCTTAATGCGGCGGTTATGGGTGCCGGCGTGCCGGAAAAGATGTTCAAGAAATGGGTGGATACGGCAGATACGCTTTCCATAGCGGACGGCGCCTATTCTTCAAATTTTATAAGGGGTGCCACCCAGCGGCACCGGCGTTGGATCGAACAAAACGGCATGCGGGAGCTGCTTCGCCAGAAATGGGCGGATTTTTTCCAAACATATGACGCGCTCATCTGTCCCCCGGCCGTGCTGCCGGCCTTTGCCCATGATCACGGCTATGTTTTCGATCGCGTCCTGTCCATTAACGGCGTGGATCGGCCTTACATGGATATTATGGGATGGTCTGGGCTGGCGAGTGCGGCCAAGCTGCCTGCAACGGTTCTGCCCATCGGCCGCACGCCCCAGGGCCTGCCTGTGGGCATTCAGGTGATCGGCCCGTATCTGGAGGACCGGACGCCGATTCATATCGCCCGGCTGATCAGCGATATCATCGGCGGGTTTATGCCGCCGCCCGGTTTCTAAATTCATGCTGCTGATTCATCCGCCGGTTAGCAAGCCGAGTGAACCACCGCCCGGCTTGGCCCGGCTGGCATTTGCGTTGAAATCCAACGGGGTAGGCTGCCGGGTGTGGGATGCCAATCTGGAAGGCCTATTATATCTTTTGGAAAGACCGGTTGCCGCTTCAGACACCTGGTCCCGGCGGGCGGCCGCCCATGTTACGGAAAATCTTAGCGCTTTAAGATCTCCCACTATCTGCGAAAACCTGGATCGCTATAAGCGGGCGGTTATGGATATCAACCGGGTGGTGCATAAGAGCGGCCGGAAAACCGGCAGCCATATCACCCTGGCCAATTATGGGGATGCGCGTTTTTCTCCGGTAAGAAGCAAAGACCTGTTAAGGGCAGCGAGAGCGTTTGATGAAAATCCGTTTTATCCCTTTTTCAGATATCGACTGACTGAGCTGATCGATGGCAGCCCTCCTGAAATTATCGGATTTTCCGTGAATTTTATGAGTCAGGCGGTTTGCGCCTTTGCCATGGCCGGATTTGTCAAGAAACATTGGCCGGATATCCAAATTATTATGGGCGGCGGGCTGGTGACGTCATGGTTGAATATAAAAAAATTTGACAATCCGTTTTATCCGGTTGTCGATGATTTGATCGGCGGGCCGGGCGAAGATGTCCTGCTTTCAATAACCGGGCATACCGACACGCAGGCCGTCTCGCAGGCAGGCTTTGACTATGCGGATTTTCCCCTTGACGCGTATTTTTCTCCGGGGCGGGTGATCCCCTATATGACCTCCCGCGGCTGCTACTGGCAGAAATGCCGGTTTTGTCCGGAAAAATTTGAAGGAACCAAGTACCAAGTATTTGATAAACCATCCATTGGATTCGATCTGGACCGGCTGCGTTTGGAGACCTCGCCTGCACTCATTCATTTTGTCGATAATGCCCTGTCTCCTGCATTTTTAAACTATATAGTCAATCATCCGCCCGGCGTTCGATGGTACGGGTTCGTTCGCGTTACAAGGCATCTCACGGATCCTGATTTTGTCCATGGATTGAAGAACTCGGGATGCGCCATGCTCAAATTGGGCATTGAATCAGGCGTTCAGGATGTTCTTGATTCTCTGAATAAGGGAATTTCAATTGAAACTGTGTCCCGGGCGCTTCGCACCATCAGAGCCGCCGGTATTGCCGTTTACGGGTATCTGCTGTTCGGCACGCCGGCGGAAACCTTCGAAAAGGCCCGCCAAACCTTGGCATTCACCTTGGCCCATGCAGATTGCATCGATTTTTTAAACCTGGCCATTTTTAACCTGCCGGTGGGCAGCCCCGATGCCGAGCATTTGCAGACCGTTGATTTCTATCCGGGCGATTTGTCGCTTTACCGCGAATTTGTCCATCCCACGGGCTGGGACAGAAGCCGCGTGCGGCGGTTTTTGGAAAAAGAATTCAAGCGACCGGCGCCCATTCGGGAGATCATAAAAAGAGATCCCCCGTTTTTTACCTCCAACCATGCCCCGTTTTTTACCTCTCGCCAAGCCCGCCAAGCCCGCTAAGCCCGCCAAGGGGTCAAAAAAGCGCAGCGCTCCTTGCGCCTTTGCGGGAATTTTTTGTTTGCTGTCTGCCAGGTATTCGCCGGAAAAAAAATTTTGCCCCGAAGCGTGAGGGGTCGAATTTTATTTGCTTGACTTTGATAAAATTATTGTTATCATTGCAACAATCTATAAAGGTCTTGGCTGATTGCGGGCCGGTTTCGTTGGAAAGGGAGCATTATTGTTAGATAGTGGAGCCCTGGAAGGTTGGAACTTTGAGAATTTTTGTAAGAAAGGAGGGGCGACACTGTGGCTAAAGGCACCGTAAAGTGGTTTAACGAAAAAAAAGGCTATGGGTTCATTGAACAGGAAGATGGATCAGATGTATTCGTCCATTTTTCCGGAATCAACGGGACCGGTTTTAAAACCCTGAACGAGGGTGACAAGGTTTCTTTTACTGTTGAGCAGGGTCAAAAGGGCCCGGCGGCAGTCGACGTTTCCGTCGAATAGACTGATTCGGTAAGAAATTCAAAAGGGCATGTCAAAGTTTAACGCTTTGAGGTGTCCTTTTTTTATTTCTGCCCGCCTTCTCGCCAATCCCTGTTTTCCGTTCGGGGGCGCCTGTCGCCGGGCGGCGGCCGATGGTGTGGCTGTTTTTTAAACGGCGGATGGGGCATGAATCGGGGGAATCTCTCCTGCATGGCCTTGAACCGTTTCTGTTGGATCGGCGTGAGCTGGGCTTCGATCCGGTTGAAACATGTGGAGAAGACTTGTTTTATCCGGGGTCTAAAGGTCTGCCGGACCCGGTTCAAATCCTTCTGGGTATCCTCCAGTATGGCCTCTATCCTGATCTTCTGTTCCGGATTGAGTTCCAGCTGGTGGGACAGGCGTTCCATGAACATGGCCTTGATCGGCGGCGGCCCCTTCTCGTGAAATGTTTCGATCCGGTGCTTGACTACCAGGCCGGTGCCCAGAATCCCGGTAAGGACGCCCAGTATAAAGATGGCGGTGATGCCGGCAATTGCTTTTAAAAATTTCATATCGTGTCCCCGTGCTAAAATCCGATATATGCCAGGTATGTGGACGCGGGTTCTGAAACCGACATGGCGATGATCTGGTGACTGATCGTCGCGCCGGTTTCAATGATGTAAAGCGATAGAATAATCATAAGCAGCAAGGCGACAGGCGCCAGTCGCCAGGTCAGCTGAACGAAGTCCGCCGGCCGCCCCGTTTGGGATGCAGGCGTGCCGATCTCACGGACAGACCGCATAACGCCGTTTCGCCATTGGGCAGAAGGCGATTCGATGTCTGGGGCGTTCGACTGGTGTGCCGCCGACAGTATCGTCTTGAATCGTTCAAATTTATCTTTAAACACGTTCATCTCGATACCTCCTCATCGGCCAGCAGTTTTTGTATTTTCTTCCTGGCCCTGAATGCCCGGATTTTAACATTGGCCGCGGAACAACCCAATAGCCCTGCTGCTTCTTTAACGCTATAGCCCTCCAGATGGACCAGCTCAAGCACCATCCGCTCCTGGGCTGACAGCCGGCCTAAGGCCCAGTTCAGAATTTGCCTGGCCTCTTGCTGTCTTGCGGCTTTATGGTAGGCAGCCACCGAGTCATGGGCAAGCATATTTTCCAACCACTCCCGTTGGTTCCCACCAAGCCGGCTCATCGGGACCTCCCGCCGCCGGTAGCGCTCTCGCCAGAAATCCGCGCAAGTTCGCACGGCGATGCCTCTCAGCCATTGGGAAACCCCGCTTTTCTGTTGATATTTCGGCAGGGAGCGGTAGGCCCGGACGAATACGTCATGGGCCACGTCTTCAACGTTTTGCGTCGGTACGTGCCTGCCAACGATTGAAAAGACATAGGCCTGATAACGCGCCACCAGGACCTCGAAGGCATTGATGTCGCCCGCCAAAACCCGGCGGACGACGTCTCTATCAGTTGGTTCGGCGGATTTATGCGGCATCCGGACATGCTCTGTGGCTTACGGTTTCACGGTATAAGGTAAAAGGTTTAGGGTATAAGGTTCAAGGTGTAAGGTAACAGTTAAATTAGTGCCTTCCGCCGTTGTCATTCCGAGAAGCGCAAGCGACGAGGAATCTTGTTTGTTAAAGATTTCTCGCTATCGCTCGAAATGACAAAACCGGATGAATCGCCTCAGCGCCTTTAACCTATCACAAAGGTTACTTTTAGGTTCGGTCCCGGTCTGCTGCCCGGGGAAATACTTTTATGGAAGTCCAGGGTCGGGGTTGTTTTTGACGCTCAGGGGCGAGAAAACGTTCCCGACCGCAGGGCTTCCTTGCTGCGGAAATACCGCAGCTGCGGTATAAAAAATTTTTCCCGGGCGCATTGCTGCTTTTTTACTCCCCGATGTCCTGGTAGTCCCCGATGGCCTTGTGAAGCCGCTGGCGGCATTTTCTCCGTTCACAGCATTTTGTCTTCATTGCCTCCAATTGTTCGAGCTGCTCCGCCGTCAGGATCGAACGGATTTCGGAGAAAACCCTGGCCTTATGAACAGACAACGCCCCAAGTTTTTCTCCGACTTGCCGGGCCGCCTCGCGGATGTCCGCCTCAACCATTTCATCCGAATGGATCGCTTGGCAAAGCTGTTCTCTGGCCTCCCGCATCTCTTGGCGAAGCGTCTCATGTGCTTCGTCATACGTGTTGAAAATCTCTACCACCTCGTCGGTTTGCGCCTTTGTCAGCTCCAGGCTGTGGAGGATTCCAAGGTGGGGGGCGGCCATATTTCTATCGGACTTATGGCGGCCCATGCCGCGATCCCCCATGTTATGATCGCCCATGCCGTGATAACCGGCCCAGGCCGCGCCGGCACATACCATAATAATCGCCAGTGCCCCTGCCAATGTCTTTTGAATCTTCATTTTTAGCCTCCTTTTTTCGAGTTCGGTTTGATTCAATTCTTTGCTGTCTATTCATTTAGTCGTCCAATTGTTTTAAACGGTTACACTCGAAGTAATTTTTTAACAAAACTGTCAGCTGTTGCTTTTTTTATAAATAAGCAGGCATCGATCCGAAGGCAAGCGGGTCGGCCCAACAATCGCTACACGGCTTGAAATTTCTTCAAATGAGGTTAAAATGAGAGGCAATGAAAAATATTGATGGCAAGTTCAATAAAAATTGGCTAATAGCATAATGGGCCGGGAATCCGGCTAAACCAACTATTTTAGAGAGGATACATGGGCTGGAAGAAATGGACGTTGATAATTATCGGTATTCTGATTTTGCTCTATACCCTTATTGGTTTTCTGGTGGTGCCCATGGTAGCGGAAGCCGTTTTGCCGGACAAGCTTTCAGAACAGTTGAACCGGTCCGTGGCGATTGAAGATATTTCGCTAAACCCCTATACCCTGACACTTGCGGTAAACGGGCTACAGATTCGCGATAAATCCGGTTCAGCGGATTTTGTCGCTTTTGATGAATTTTTCATCAACGTCCAGTGGGCCTCGCTTTTCAAATTGGGACTGGTCACGAAAGCGATCCGTTTGAAAAATCCGTTCATTCGGGTTGTCCGGACCTCGAAAACAGAGTTCAACTTTTCCGACCTGATTCCTGCCGAAACCGCAGAAAAAGGGCCCGAGGCCGAGGAAGAAGGGGAGCCGTTTCGCTTCCGCCTGTCCAATATCAAACTCATAGACGGCAATTTTGAATTCCTGGATGCGCCCATGGATAAAACCCACCGGTTTTCCAATGTCATGTTTAATATCCCCCTGCTCTCAAATTTTGAGACCCGTATCAACGACTATGCCGAGCCCGTTATAAGCGGTGAGTTAAACGGTACGGGGGTTAAGATCGATGTCTTTTCCAAGCCGTTTGCCGACTCGATGGAAACCCTTGTCGATGTTTCGCTTACCGGTATTAGCCTCCCCTATTATTTTGGTTATGTGCCTCTCGGACTCGGCTTTGACATAACCGACGGCAATCTGGACGCCAAATCAACGATCGATTTCAAAAAAGCCCCCGACGGGCGGACCGACCTTGAGGTATCCGGCGTTCTCAATCTTAACAACCTCAGGTTGACGGCGAAGAATGCGGCGGAGCTTGTATTTATCCCGGCGGCCCAATTGGAAATGGCCCCCTCCAAGCCATTGAATCGGCAGATCCGGCTTGCCGACCTATCGATTAATCAGCCGGTGATTTCCATGGTGCGTGATGCGGATGGAGAGTTTAATCTGACGGCGTTCGGTCCGTCGAAGGAAGGCGCGGGGGAAAAAAATACGCCCAATCAATCGGCGGCCGACTCGGGATCCGTTGAATCAAAAGATTCGAAAGCCTCCGGTGCGGCGGCGCCCGCTTCAGATCCCTTTATATTCGAGATTAATAATTTCGCGCTCAACGCCGGAACCCTGAACTATAAAGATTTCGCCGTCGCCGGCGCATCGTCGGCGCCGCATGCCGGGCCGGTGAAAATGTCGGTGGAGAATATCAATCTGAATGTCACCGATTTTTCCACCCGGAAAGATCATCGGGCGGAGCTGGATTTTTCTGCAAGCCTTGATCCGGAAGCCGCGTTGTCGGTCAATGGAAAATTCGGGGTATCCCCACTGACGGTGGATACGGCCGTCAAGTGGCAAAATGTCGCACTCAACCAACTGCAGCCGTATTTTCCGGATCCCTTAAAGCTGGTTCTCACCAGTGGGGATCTCGATATTACGGGCAATGCCAGCCTGCGATCAAAAACAGATGCCGGTTTAAGCGCCCAATTCAAGGGGGATGCCGGCATCGATGGCCTGACGCTGGTTGAAAGCAAAACAGCGCGCGATTTTCTTAAGTGGCAATCGGTTGATCTAAGCGGCCTCGATGTCTCGTGGAATCCGACGGCCATTACGTTGAAGACGCTTGCCATTGAAGGCTTAAGACAGACTCTGGTTGTCCAGAAGGACGGTGGGCTCAATTTGAGCCGGGCCTATGCGGCGGCGCCGGCTGAGAAAGAACAGCCGGCGCAAGCATCGGCGGCCTCTGCCAAAGAAAAGGCCTCGGCGCCGGGGGAAACCGCAGAAAAACCGATGCCGTTCCCGGTGTCCATCGGCGAGATCAAGCTCCGGGATATCGATGTTTCTTTTACGGATTACCATATCGAGCCCAACTATTCCGCGCAAGTCAAGCTTTCGGAGGGAAGCATCAAGGGGCTCTCGAGCCAGGCGTTCGAAGGGGCCAGGATCTCCCTGAAGGGCGCGGTCAATGATCATGCCCCGCTCGATATATCCGGCCGGATCAATCCCCTGCTTGCCGATATTCTCCTGGATATCCGGTTTGATCTGCAAAATATGGAGCTGAGCCCGTTTTCCGCATATTCCGGGAAATATATCGGCAAGGAGATCGAAAAAGGCAAGCTCGACCTGGATCTGAATTATTTGATCGAGAACAAAAAACTGGAGGCCGAGAACAGGGTACTGCTCGATCAGTTCAATCTGGGGCGGCGTATAGAAAGCGAAACCGCCGTCAACCTGCCGGTGGGCATGGCAATCGCCCTGCTCAAGGACCGGAAGGGGGAAATCAACCTGGATTTGCCCATATCCGGCCGCTTGGACGATCCGCAGTTCAGTATAACCGGCATTATCATCCAGTCTTTGAAAAATATTGTCACCAAGGCGGCCACCTCACCGTTTGACCTGGTGGGGCAGATTGTCGCCGGCGGAGAGGAGCTTAAATACATCGAATTCGAGGCGGGCAGCGATGAATTGGCCGCCTCGTCGGCGAAGAAGCTCGATTCAATCAATGAGTTGCTTTACAAGCGGCCGGAACTTGCCCTGGAGTTAACGGGGTTCGTAAATACGGAAAGGGATCGCGAGGTGCTTAAGGATAAGGCCCTGGAGCGTAAAATCCGGGCCGCGAAATGGGCCAGGCATTCGAAGAAGGGCGATGAAGAGGCCGTCCCGTTTTCGGAGGTTGAGCTTTCCGGGGCGGAATACCGTAAATATCTCCGGCAGGTGTACCAGGCGGAGGTGCTTTCCGCTAAAGACCCCCCGGCGGATGCCAAGCCATTGGATGACGAGACATTGACGGCCTCGGAGATGAAGTCAAAAATCCGGGAGCAGATTGGGATAAAAGATGCAAAACTAAGGCTTTTGGCCCAGCACCGGGTCCAGGCCGTAAAAAAATATATACTGAAGGATGAGCGGATTGCGGCCAAGCGTCTGTTCATCCGGGAGGCGGAAACCCTTAGCCCCGAAGGTAAGGGTGGATACAAAAAGTCACGGGTTGAGCTGAGTTTGAAATAAGACAAAGGAAAGGCGGAATATTTGATGATGAAAAAACCGGTAGCGCTAGTTTTGTTTCTGATTTTTCTGGCGGCGTGTTCTTCCAGGCAGATTGTGGGTCAATATGAAGGCGCTACGGCCCAGCGGTTAACCTCGCACAGCGTCAATAATATGATTGCGAATATACCGGAAAAGGATTTTTCCTGTCTTGAGGACAAAAAAGTTTATTTGTCCTGTTATTTTTTGAATAACATCGAGCCTTTGGCATATGCCCAGAAGCGGCTGGAACTTGAGCTGATGGACAAGTACCAGTGCCGGCTGGTGCCGGAACCGTCCGAGGCCGAGATACGACTGCATGTATTTTTTACGTCACTGGGTACGGATACGGATGAATTCGGACTGCACACGCCGGAGTTGGTCATACCGGGCCTTGGCGGTTTTTCACAGATTGATGTGATTTCTCTGGAAATGTTTCATGGCATTACCGAACTCTATTATTATATTGTCGATGACAAGGATCGGATAGTGGCTAAAAGCGACATGATGAAAACCGTGGTCCGCAATGATTCCCTATCTTTACCGGTGATTACGATACCGATCGTTACAGGGGACTAAGCAAACCCATTCAGAGGTATTAAATGATTACATGCAGCTTGAACAATTTTATGGAAGCCGTTAAACCATGGCTGAGCGGCGACTATATCCGGGAGGCCTACGTGGATGAGCAGGGCCGGTTTGTACTGGATTTCAACGACGGGGTGAGAAATATCTACGCGATCGATGACTGCACGGCCGCCCAGATGGCAGATATCCTGGCGGATTTTAAGAAAAAAGGCATCCCGGTTAGGGGTTGACCGTTCGTTTTTATTGGCCCCCATGGATTCGGGCTGCGGCCGGGGGGGCACTTCTAAGTAACTTGAAAATCAATGCCATTAACTTAAGCACCTTAGACCCTGCGTAGGTTGGGTTGAGGAACGAAACCCAACAATAGACGCCAATGTTGGGTTTCGTTCCTCAACCCAACCTGCAATTGGCCGTTTTTCTCGCTAAGTTAATGACATTGACTTGAAAATATATATTAATATTCCAGAAGCTTAGCTCTCTGCCATTCCGAGGAGCGAAAGCGACGCGGAATCTTGTTTGTTAAAGATTTCTCGCTGCCGCTTCGAAATGACAAAATTGGATGAATCGTCTCAGTGCCCTCAAGCATACAGTAAAAGTCACTTTTAGGCTCGGTCCCGGCCCGTAGCCGGGGGGTTACTTCCGGATAAGTTTTATTTCGGTTTGTTTCGCTTGGTGCCGGAACAGGTAAATGATTTGGCAATCATTTTTATAAACCGGCCCTTGTCAATACCCACCACATTCCCGCATTGGCAGCAGATTTTGCCGGAAAGATCAATAGGCTGGTACATCTTATCGATCCTCGACTTGTGGCACCGCAGGACTTCGCCGGGGCCGACTTTATCGTAGCGCCAGAGCTTTTTTTTGCATGCCGCGCATTTTATAACTAACATGGCATATTATTGTATCATGATTTTATATTTATCCCTAAATTGAGCGTTTCAAATTTTTTGATTCAAAAAATGATCCAATATCCTAAAAATAAAACAAAAATTAAATCTTGATGGCTTCGTAAAAAGCGATTTATTGCGCTGGCGCCCCATTTTTGCAGAAAGTAACTCTGAAAAGCGTCCGCATTGTCATTTCGAGCGGTAGCGAGAAATCTTTAACAATCAAGATTCCTCGTCA
>JAGXLR010000107.1 GCA_018334555.1 Desulfobacterales bacterium | reverse complement strand
GGAGGGGAAGCATCCATGCCCATCTGCTTAGCCCCCGCCACGAGTTTGCCCATGGAGCGCCCACATTCCGGACTGTGCGATAGAATCAACAGCTTGTTTCGCGTATGAAAATCCACTACGTTTCCAATGCCCGGCTTTTCCGCCACCTTCTCCCGCCACCGCTTGAAGGTAAAAATTTGTTCGATAAAATTTTCCCTAAGCCGAGGGTCGTGCAGCCGGCCCTCTTCCTCCACCGGAATTAATGGGAAGTGCCTGGTAAACTCCCTGGCAAACAGGCCGACGCCTTTCTTCTCCGGCATACCCTTTTCATTGTAGACCTTGACCCGCATTAAACCGCTGCTGGGGGAGTCCTTTTTAAAAATAAATCCGCATAAATTTTCTTTTTCCAGCTCCTTGACCCGGTTCTTGGCCCATCGCAGCATTTGGTCGGTATGCTCCGTCTGGGATTTGGTCTTCACCAGCCGGGGATTGTCGGCATCCCCTACGAGCCGAAAGGTCTCCCGTGGAATGCCAAAACCGGCCTCCACTTCCGGGCATACCGGTACATATGCCACATACTGGCCGAGGGTGTCCCGAAGAAAATGGTCCAGTTTATGCCCCCCGTTCCAGCGCACATTTTCACCGAGCAAACAGGCGCTGATGCCCAGCCTGACTTGATCCCCCATACAATTGATCCTTTCCTGGTTGATATTATGATAGAATCATTATAATTATAAGCTTAAAACCATGCAAAAGCAAAACCAATCCATCAATCATAAGGGATTACCATGCGCGAAGATATAAAGGAGCTGATTAGAAAACGAAGGCACTGTGTGCTGGCCACAGCGTTAAATAATGAGCCGTATTGTTCGCTGATGGCCTATACGACCAACGCGGACTGCACCCATATCTTCATGGTCACCTACCGAAGCACCAGAAAATTCAAAAACTTAACTGACAACCCCCGCGTCAGCCTGCTGATCGACTCCCGCAATTCAGCAGAAGCCCGGGCATTGACCGTGCAAGGCGAGGTTAAAGAGATTAGGGCTGATGCCGAAAAAAAGAAAATCCGTGAATTTTTGTTAAATATTCATCCGCATATGCAAAATTTCTTGGATCATCCGGATGCCGCCTACATATCTATCAAAATAAAATCGCTGATATTTTTAAACGGTTTGACGGGCGCCTACTATGAAAGAATTGATTGAGCCCGTATTTCTTGACGCATTTTTTCCCCCAAAAACTTACAAACCCCATTGGACGAAACCGTTTCCATGTATATCTTTTTCATTATATCCCCTATTCAATACCTCTTTTAAAAAGGGAATTTTCAATAATCTATCAAAGAGGCTGATATGGATGCCCAGTCTTTGCCCAAGATATTGGTTACTGGTCCAACCGGATTTATTGGTAAACGCCTTCTCTACAAACTCGATGAAAAGGACCATCGGGTGCGATGCCTGGTCCGCCCGCCGGAGGAACTGAACATGGCGGTTCCGTTAAAAAATGAGCCGGAAATCGTCTACGGCGACCTCCTGGATCCGGACTCTATTGAAAAGGCCCTGGACGGGATTGAAGTGGCCTATTACCTGGTCCATTCCATGGGCGGCAAAAGCTTCCGGGAGATGAAGGCCTTTGAAGAACGCGACCGCAAGGCGGCGCAGAACTTCGTGAACGCGGCTGATAAAGTCGGGCTGAAGCGTATTATCTATCTGGGCGGGCTTGGAGAAACTGCTGATAACATATCACCCCATTTAGCCAGCCGTCAGGAAGTAGGAAAAATACTCAGCTCCGGCAGAACAAAAGCTACTGTGCTCAGGGCCGCTGTTATTATCGGAGCCGGCGGCGCCGGGTTTGAAATTATGCGCTATTTAGTGGAACGCCTGCCCATAATGCTCTGTCCGAAATGGATCTATACCCGATCCCAGCCCATAGCCGTTGAAAATGTATTGGATTACCTGGCGGGCGCACTCGAAACCACTGAGACAGCCGATGACACGTTCGATATCGGCGGCCCGGAGGTTCTCAGCTATGTCGATCTAATGAGAATGTATGCCCGCGTGCGCGGGTTGAAACGCATCATTATGGGCGTCCCTTTTTTCTACACGTTTTTGTCCACCTATTGGGTGGCGCTGATTACCCCGGTGCCCTCCGGCATCGTGTTTCCTTTGGCTGAAGGGCTTCGAACGCCTGCCGTGTGCAGGGAAAACCGCATCCAAGAGCTGATACCGCTTCAACTCATCAATATGGATCAGGCCATCTGCAACGCACTGGCGGAAGAAGAAAAGGGGCCCGGCAAACTGCTATCGCAGCAGTCCTGTTTTCTTAACATTGTGGATCCAAACCGGAAAAAATAATCCATTCGATGATCATCCGTGAAGCGGTGTTTATTCATGCGGCGCTTGAAACGGTCTGGGAGGTCTTCTCTGAGATCGAAAACTGGGCAGAATGGAATCCGGTGTGCCGGCAATGCCGGTTCGAAACCGGCAACGCCTTGGCGACGGGCGCGTGCATCTCGTTTGAACTCAAGCCCCTCGTTTTTCCGATGCGAATCTCGCCAGTGGTAACAAATTGTGAAGCGGGCCGATCGGTTACCTGGACCGGTTCAAAATTTGGGATTTACGCAACGCATACGTTTAACTTTGAAGCAGCCAGCGGGGGAGTGAGACTCGAAAGCATCGAAAGGTTTTCCGGTTTGATGCTGTTACCCGCAAGATGGATTGGGGTGCCGAAACGTCTTCACGGGCTGACCCGGCGTCTGCTTGACGCCGTCAAGGATGCTTCTGAGAATCGCGTTGAAGAAGCTGAATAAAAAGGAACCCAATGGCAACGGATTCAAAACAGTCCATCGCAGTTGTGGGCGGAGGCGTGGACAAGCAGAAGAGCCATATGTCCTTCAGCTATTTTGACTGTCAAGACGGACTGCTCAAGATAAAAGGGCATCCCCAATGGTATACCGTCGCAGGGGAGCGCCGGGCCTATGTGCAGTCGTTTAGAAAGCAACTTCCCGGCCTTATCCGTACAAGCGGTCCCATCCAATCGATTCGCCGGGGTATGGAAAAACAGATTCATATCCGCTCCGCCGCCAAAAGGGAGTCTCCAGACTTTGGGGGCAATCGCCGAGGGCTACAAAAAATTCGGGACCGCTTTTATACCTAACCCCATGCAACCCGTCCCCCCGGACCAAAAGGCGGCTCAAAGCCCGCCCTTTCTATATGGATCAAGGCGTCTTTAGATTTTCCCTCTTTCCTGGGCAATCCGGATATAGGTTTCCATGCCGGTCTCCGGGGGAACATAGAGGTCTTCCGCCGATTTTTTGATTAGCTGCACGGCACCCGTCGGACAGGTGGATACGCACAGGCCGCAGCCGATACAGCGCTTCAGATCTATAACCGCGACCTCGTCCTTGACTTCGACGGCCTCCATCTGGCATCGCTCAACACAGGTTTCGCAGCCGGTACAAAGCTCCTCATCAACGCTTGCGTAATAGTTGCTTTTTACGGCTGCAGCCGGATTGTCCTGTTTTTTAAGGGATCTGAGCATTCCGCAGCAGCAGCCGCAGCAGCTGCACATCCCGCCGACATGCTGGGAGTTGAACGGCTGCATGACCAAGCCCGCCTCATCGCTCTTTTTTACGATTGCCTTGGCCTCTTCCTTGTCAATGTAGCGGCCCAAACCGTTGTCTACGTAATAACTCGCATGAGAGCCGAACAGGAGACAGGTCTCCAGCGGCTTATCGCAGCCCTCACCCGCCTTTCTGGCCATTGTCCGACAGATACAGGGCGCGACCGCGATCTTTTTCTGTGAATCAATAATGTTCATGGCATCTTCATAGGGGGCAATCGGCCATTCGTTTACCAGTTCCTTATTGATGGGAATGGTGCGCATCACCGGCGTGCTATAGGACTGAAAGGTCTTGCCCAGGGCCGCCTCATAGTATTCCCCCACGGCCGTTGCCAGTTCAGCATCCACCCGGTTTAGCTGAAATTCAAAAATCCCGACGACAAACGGAATCGCAGCATACCGGACCCGCTCATTTTTTTTCTGGCGGAACAAGAGCCCCCGGCTGGCCATATCCTCCAGATGCGCCGCAGTGTCTGTTTCAGGCAAATTCAGACGCTCGGCCACATCTTTTGGGGCCTCCAGCATCGGCGACATCATCAAAAACATCCGCGCATCTGCCGGGGTAAACAGTTTTTTCAGAATCTCTACCTCGATTCCCGCCCGGGTAGCCGGAAACCCGGTGGCCATATCATCCAGGCGCTGCCTTAGCTGTTCATAGATATCTTCCATTTTTTTCTCCTCTAAAAATGACAATCTCGTAAAAAGTCGATTTATTGCGCTGGCGCCCCATTTTTGCAGAAAGTAACTCTGAAAAGCGTCCGCATTGTCATTTCGAGCGGTAGCGAGAAATCTTTAACAATCAAGATTCCTCGTCACTTTCGTTTCTCGCAATGACAGCAGCGGAAGCTTCTAAGATAATATTAAATATTGTCGAGTTCCTTGGAAGTCGATTTTGGGATGGCAAAGAAAAAAGTTCAAGCCCCATTTAAGATTAGAGGGCGCGCAAATTCCGAGGAATGCAGCGCAACACAGATATTGGACTTTTTACGAAGCCATCAAAAATGATTATTGCCACGTAACCTGCGGTTTGTTTCTAAGCGGCAGCCGGTGGTACCTATATTTGGGGTATCCCACCATGACCGCTCCATAGCTGACATGGCCCTCCGGCAGCCCGATGGCCGCCTTCAAATCCGGCCAATACCTGGCCGCCGTATTGTAAAAACCGGCCCAGCAACTGCCAAGCCCAAGAGATGGGGCGGCCAATTCAAGATAGGCCAATGCAATCACGCATGAATCGGCCGCCATTGGATGATCCTTGTGGCCATGGGCGACAATAACGTGCGGCGCCCCCCGACAGACCGTGTCCATCCCCATTTCCCAGGCGGCGACGACCATATCCAGATGCATCATACCCGCTATTTCCGGCTGTTTTTTGATCATATCCCGCATCCAGTCAACCACCAGGCCGATCTGTTTTTGCAGGATTTGCCTGTCATGAACCACATGCCAGTGGACCGGCTGCGTATTATGGCCGGAAGGGGCGTGGGAGGCGATTTCGATTAACCTGGAAAGGGTCTCCCTGTCCACCGGTTTGTCCTTATACGTACGGATTGACCGTCTGCTGCGAAGAAAATGTTCCGCCTGTTCAGGGCCAAGCCGCCATTCCTTTTTTACCGGCGGGCAGTCCTCGGGGCGCATGCGCTGATGCGACAATGCGCCGGTCGGACAAACCGCAACGCAGTGGCCGCAGTGAATACAAAGCTGTTCAGCCCCTTTTACCGGCTTGGGCACGGAATCCTTGTCTTTGAGCGCAATAATTTTAATGGGGCACTCATCCACACATATGCCGTCGCTATTGCACTTATCCGGATCCACTTCAAACAATGGCATAACCGCCTCCAAATGGGTTGTTTTCTATAATCTGGGTTTAAAAAGCGCCGATTTTAACGTTAATCTATTTTAGATAAAGCCGGCCGGCAAGTCAATAAAAAAACGAGCGAACGCTCGTTTTTTTATTGACTTTTGCCAACGCGCCCTATGATGCGAAAAGAAATCATAGATTCCTTTGCCGCGGCGCCTTCTTCATCACCCGTCGCTTGAGTTCTCCAAAGACATCCCGGCCCTCGACAGTGGCCGCCTGTTTGCCTCCGACCATGTCCAGATAGGCCTGCGTCCGTTTCATCTCATCCGGGGCCAGATGACGATCAAAGAACTTCAGCGAATTCTCCTGCCGGTAGTAGGTAAGCAACGGTCCATACATGGCGATGCCGTCGACGTCCTTGTGGACGCTACCGAGGATTTTTATATCCGGCAGGCGAATCGGTACGGGCGGCGGTTCAAACGACAGGATCTCCGCAAACAGATCCAGTATCTCCGCCAATTGGTCAGCCGCCTCATTTACAAATGCCGTGCGCCCCTCTTCGGCAATCGCTTCGATATCGTTTTCCGTATATGTGAAATCCAGATCCTTGAGGCATTCGGAACGAATCCGCTCAAGGGTCGCTTCCCCCTTCGATACCGCCACATCCGCATCGTTTAATATTTTGACCATATTGAATATATTGACCATTTCTCTGATCATCGGATTTTTGCGAACCAACACGTCTTTTACCGTCGTGCGGTAGAAGACGAGCTCGTTGTCCAGGACCAGGATATCGCCTTTATCCCCGTCAAAATCCGGCCGGTAGAGTTCGAGACCGCGCTCTGTCATCGATTGATAGCCGGCCGCCTGCAGCAACCCCCGCATGGCCTCCTTATCAACCTTTTTCACACCCTCAGAGATCCTTAGGGAACGGCTTACCCTGTCTCTTAGCCGGTCTATTGAAATTTTTCGCTGAAGATTTTCCTTAAATGACATGGCCGCCCCCGTTTATTGTTGAGATATTGATGACAATGCCTAATAATAGTATAGTAAGGTTTAAATCAAAATCAATTGGAATCCCTATGCCCCGTTTTTCTTTTAAAATTTCGGTGATCCTCGGGTGTATGGCATTAACCCTTATGGCCGCTCCTGCCCATGGCCTTGAAGTGGCATTTGTCCCTGACAACAGGCTGAGCCTTCAGGCGCAGGATGTCTATTTACGCAAGATCCTCAAGAATATGGCCAGCCAAGGTATAAGGGTGCGCATTGACCCGGCTATCGATTTCAAAATCAGCGCGTCCTATGAAGAAAAACCGATTCAACAGGTGCTGGACGGCATTCTGGGGCCATACAACCATGCATTGATTTGGCGGGATTGCCCGGATTGTACCGGCGACAATTACCGGTTAACCGAAATCCAGATCTACAAGCCCGGTCATAAGGACCGAATCATGCTCCTGAAAAATCCAAACTTCAATGTGGCCCGGGATCCGGAAACCGGTTTTCTCTTTGTCAGGCACGAACTCTTGGTCAAATTGGAAAGTAAGCGCCATTACGATAGTTTTAAGTCCATCGTCAGCTCCTCAGGCGGAAAAATTCTCGGCCAAACGCAAAACGGCATCTACCGGGTTCAACTGCCAAAGAATATCGACGAGATGGCATTTTTAAAAAAAATCCGCGATTTGACGGGCATCTCCGGCGTTGAGCC
Organism: Desulfobacterales bacterium; assembly: GCA_018334555.1. Taxonomy (GTDB): domain Bacteria; phylum Desulfobacterota; class Desulfobacteria; order Desulfobacterales; family Desulfosalsimonadaceae; genus M55B175. The sequence continues at coordinate 3,779 of JAGXLR010000107.1, read as the reverse complement.
CAACTATGCGTATCAGGCGCCAGGTGCGTTTTGCGCCGCGCATTCGGATATCCATCTGCCTGAGGTCGATAATCGTTTGCCGGCTGACGCTCAGGCGGCGGTGGGGGTTTTTGACAGCGGACTCGCCCCGGAGTACCAGAATCAGGCCTACATTCTTGATTCCTTTAATGCCGTTGACCCGGATATGGCGATCTATGACAGCCTTGGCCACGGGACGCAGATGTCCCTGCTGGCTGCCGGCGCCATAGATCCCGTCGGCGTAAAGGACGATCAGAAAACCATGCCGGTGATCGCCATCCGGGGATTTGATGATAACGGCATGACGTCTAACTATACCCTGATGCAGGGAATTTCTTATGCCATGGAAAAAGGGGCGCGGGTTTTGAGCCTAAGCTGGCATTCAGAGACCAAAAGCCGATTTTTAGAGGCGTCTCTGACTGAGGCGGCCTCAAAAGGACTTATCGTTGTCGCCGCAGCCGGCAATCGGCCCACGGGCAAGGCCGTCTATCCGGCAGCCTATAACGATGTTTTGGGCGTAGGGGCTCTGGATCCTAACGGGGAAAAATGGAAAAATTCGAACTTCGGCGATTTCGTCAGCTTCAAGGCACCTGGTTTTGCCAATATGCCGATAGGCTACAACAGCGATCCCGGGATTTATGCCGGCACCTCCATCGCCACCGCCTATACGGCCAACCAAATCGCCGCCTACCTGGCCGATCATCCAGATGCCGGGGAAAAAGAGATCCGGGAGGCCTTGAACCATCATGAAAAAAAGCAGCCGCATTGAGCCAGCCATGATCGCATTTTTGGCTATGGAAATCGGTATTGACTATTCAGCCGGTACTGGATAGAAATTATAGTAATTTATTGTATTTTAATCACCGGGAGCCTTTGTATAACCCTTTTCCCAAAAAAGGAGAGTAGCCATGATCCGATTCGTGACGATGACATTTCCGGCCTCCAGTGCAAAAGAAACGATGGACACATTTCTAAACCTGCCCAAAGCCCCCGACTTTGTCACTCACATGGGGCCGTGGGTATCAGGAATGGCCGAAGACAGGGTCAAGACCGTTTCCATCTTCGAATTTGACAGCTCAAAGGAAAAAGAGGCGTCAGATTACATTAAGGGGCGCTATGATTCCTTCCTTGGCGTTCCAGAAATTAACATCAACATTGAAGAATGGATAAGTGTCGATGAGGCCGTAAAAACGCTGGAGAGCTGAGAAAGGGCAAGCCTGTCGCTGCCTTTCGCACATAACCCCATCGCCGCCTCAGGGCCGCAAAAATGGGCATTGCGGCCCCATAGGCGCCCTTTCCTGCGGCCCTGTCCCGTTGGGAAATCCCAGGCGCAAGAGGACGGAGATGGCCGCGTCGGATAATCCTTACCGGGCAAAGCCTAAAGGCAACCAATGAGATTTTACAAATTAGCGGTAACGATAATTCTCTGTACGGTGTTTATCACGGTCGGCTGCACCTCAATGAAAAATGGCCTTTACGAAATGGCCATCCACCGCGAATGCAAAAAAGCCAATTTAACTTCAAAAACCGTGGATGTCAATGGAATGACCATTGCCTTTCTGGAGAGCAAACCGCAGAAAAAGGCCCCTACACTTGTCATGGTACACGGTTTTGCCGCAAACAAGGAGAACTGGATTCGACTGGCCAAGCATCTGGTCGACTCGTTTCATATGATAGCCGTGGACTTGCCGGGACATGGGCAAAGCACCAAAAATCCGGCGCTTTCCTATGGTATAGACGACCAGGCGGGCTATCTAGAGAATATTTTGGGCCGCTTGGGCGTCGAACGCTTTCACATGGTGGGCAACTCCATGGGGGGTGCCATTATTTCGCTTTACGCCGCAAGACATCCGGGACAGACAGAATCCCTGTTCTTAATTGATCCGGCCGGTATCTACGCCTATGAAAGCGAACTCTTTGACCGCCTGAGGGCCGGCGAAAATCCGTTGATCGTTGAAGAAAAAGAAGACTTTTACGAACTCATGGATTTTGCCATGGAAAAAGAGCCGTTTATCCCGTGGCCCGTTAAAAGCGTCATGGCTAAACGCTCGGTGGCCAATCAGGCGATCAATAAAAAGATTTTTTCCGAAATTCGGGCCGATCGCAAACATGACGATGATTTTAGGTCCGAGATTCAAAAGATTAAGGCGCCCACCGTAATTCTTTGGGGACGAGAGGACCGCGTCATTCACTGGAAAAACGCGTCGGTATTTGATGAACTGATCCCGGATTCGGGAAAATTTGTTTTAGAGGGCATCGGCCATGCCCCGATGATCGAGGCACCGGAAAAAACCGCCGACATATTAAAAGCGTTTATCGCCGCTCAACAAGATTGCAGCCCCATTTAAAATTGACAGTCTCGTAAAAAGTCGATTTTGGGATGGCAAAGTAAAAAGTTCAAGATCAAGGCGCGCAAAATCCCGAGGAATGCAGCGTACTTAGCTGTACGTGAAATTCCGAGGGATGGAAGCGCAACACAGATATTGGACTTTTTACGAAGCCATCAAAATTAATGCCAGAGATCCCTGGCCATCTCATCGAGGCCAAGCTCTAGAAGCTTGCTTTTTGATGGTTTCCCGGTTTCCCAGTCCCAGCCGCATACCCTGTAAAAATCCTTGAGCATCCGATCCATATCCGGCTCAATGCCTGCGGTGGCCCCTTCCGTCAGAGCCTTTCCGGCAATTTTCGGGATTCTGTCATCCGCGCGGGTTACCCCCAGCCGGTTGTTGATGGCCCGTTTCAGGTTCAGCGAGCGTTCACCGAATGTCAAAAGGTCCATGGCGGTAAACTCGGCCCCCGTAATGTCGGAGAGCAGCTGCGCCGTCATGGATGCGGGGATCGGGGAGAACTGGCACAGCGTCAGGCTGTTGTAGAGTTCACAAAAATAGAGCAGCTTGGCTGCAAACGCCCCTTTTTGGGCGGGATCATTCTTGTCGGTAAAGGTGATTCCCAATTCCAGGCCGGTTTCATTGCCGGGCACGTCAAAGTTGTAAAAAGCCCCCTTCAAATGGCAGGCGCCGCGCGGACCCACCGCATAACTTAGCGCCGCGCCCTGATACGCCCGCGGATCATGCATGGGTATCTCGAGCCCCTTCACATGGGCGGCCTCCTCCGGATCAGCGCCGAATTCTTCGGCCATGTGTTTTACCCCTTTGGAAAGGGCCTTGCCGACGCCCTCCTGATTGACGATCATATCCAGCAGTTTCAAAAGCGTTTGGCTGTCGCCCCACTGGATTTCCATCCCGGCGGTTTCCCCGTCAAGAATGCCCTTTTCATACAAATGCATGGCAAAGGCAATGCAGACGCCGGCGGATATGGTGTCGATACCGTGTCGATTGCACAGGTGGTTGGCCATCACCACGGTATCTATATCAAAATTCATACAAAGCGGACCAAAGGCGGCAACGGTTTCATACTCCGGTCCGTCCACGGTTTTGATCTCATCGTTAAAATCCTTTATCACGCGGCCGCATCCAATGGGACATCCGGCGCAGGCATAGGTGTTCATCCGATAACGGCTCCTGAAAGCGGGGCCGTTTAACTTTGATGCCGGAAAAATGCTTTTGCTATAGTACTTGGTCGGCACATCCCCCAGGCGCATGCCCAAATCCATGTACAGGTTGGTCCCGTATAGTTTATAGGCATTGGTATTGGCTTGGTTTCTGATACAGGACCGGGCTTCGCTGATATGCGTTTTCAGCCGCTGCGGGTTGGCCATGTTGGCCTTTTGCCGGCCAAATACGCAGAGGGCCTTTACCTCC
>JAGXLR010000106.1 GCA_018334555.1 Desulfobacterales bacterium | reverse complement strand
TGTGTTGCGCTGCATCCCTCGGAATTTCACGTACAGCTAAGTACGCTGCATTCCTCGGGATTTTGCGCGCCTTGATCTTGAACTTTTTACTTTGCCATCCTAAAATCGATTTTTTACGAAGCCATCAATCTTGAGTTTTTATAAAAAGCTATTATGTTTGTTATGTTTGATGTTATAATTTTGATGGCTTCGTAAAAAGCGATTTATTGCGCTGGCGACCATTTTTGCAGAAAGTAACTCTGAAAAGCGTTCGCATTGTCATTTCGAGCGGTAGCGAGAAATCTTTAACAATCAAGATTCCTCGTCACTTTCGTTTCTCGGAATGACAGCAGCGGAAGCTTCTAAGATAATATTAAATATTGTCGAGTTCCTTGGAAGTCCAATATCTGTGTGGCGCTTCCGTCCCTCGGAATTTCACGTACAGCTAAGTACGCTGCATTCCTCGGGATTTTGCGCGCCCCCTGATCTTAACTGGGGCTTGAACTTTTTACTTTGCCATCCTAAAATCGACTTTTTACGATTTCATCAATTTTAGTCTTATTAAAATTTTTATTCATATCGAAAGGAACTTTTATGACACATCACCATCATCATGAACATGATCATCAGCACAGCCATGACGACGGCTCAGAAATGCCGTTTGAAGAGAAGTTGGCAAAAATACTGGATCACTGGATCAAGCATAACCAGGATCATGCGGATACGTATGAGGATTGGGCGGCACGGGCCCGCGAGGCCCATATGGATGACGTCGCCGAACTCTTGAAAGATGCCGCCAATCTCAATTTTACCATGAATGAGAAATTTGAGGCGGCGAAGAAGCTGGTATCGGATAAGAAGTGATGGCTTCGACGGGTTTTTACAGCCTTTGGATGAGATAGATATAGCACGGCAGCCGGCACAATTTTTTGAATTCAGTGAATTCCTGCCGCATTTTTTCCTTGGAGCCGATGTTTTCAAGGGGGGAAATATAAATTGTGCCTTTGCTGTGAAAATGATCCAGGTTGTTGCGCGTCAGATCGATAATTGAGGGCAGGTGGGGCTCCGGAAGATCGGCGCCGTATATAAAGTTGGCCGTTATCTCGATGTTGCTGTAGGTCTGATTCACCGCCATCATCCGGGTGAACGCCTTTTTGACCTTCTTCGGCGTCAGGGGCTTTTCAATGAACCTGAATGTGTCGGCATCTGCGGATTCGAGCCCGATGTTGATATATGTATAGAACGGCAGCCGGTTCAACATGTCAAAGACCCCTTCTTCAGACTGAAGTATGGAATCCACGCTGCCAAAGAGGAACAAGCGGGGCTCTTTCATTTTGGATTGTTCGATCGCAAGGCCTTCATAGGCTTTTCGGGCGGCGAATGCCAGCACGTCTTTGCCGGCAAACAGGGCGTCATGCTGGCCCAGAAAGATGCTGTTGTAGTTTTTGAGGTCCCGGCCGTAAAATTCGTTAAGGGCCTGGATCTGATCGATGATATTCTCCGCAGGCCTTAATGTAAATTTATTTCCGGATTTGACCCGGCAGAAGCCACAGTTATAGAGGCAGCCGTCGGCAACTATGACAGGGATCACGTCGTACTCCACATGCCGGGTATCAGGGGGCAGGACGGAGACCTCTCCGCCTATAATATCATGGAATTGACGGGCCCGGTTTTCGAGCTGCGCCGGTCCCATTTCGATGACCCGGCCAAAGAACTCGGCCAGCTTCGGATCCAATGCCGACAGATCCAGACGGGCCAGCCGGTCCCTAAGTTGGTGCCAGGCATTAAACGCCTCCGCCACATCGGAGCTGTTGAACCGGTCACTGAATAAAACCGCATTTGTATCATAGGACAGGCAGGGCACGTAATATTCGCCGATAAAATCGTACGCGCCGGTGTAGCCGCCGGCTGAGAAATAGATCCAGTCGTTTCCCACGGTCCGTTTAAGCCATTCCGATGCATCCAGCCATCCCCTGCCGTGGCCCTGAATGGTCTTAATCTCTCCGTTCAAATTGAACTGAAAGGTATCGTCCGGCGTCCTCACTTCTGAATAAACGCCGTAACGCAGTGGATAGCTGATTTTAATATATCGATCCGCCCCTTCCTTTTCGAGGGTGACGGTTAGGTCTTCAACTGTGTGGGTTCGCATATTTGTCTATCGCAAAAAGACGCTTTGAAAAGCACCCATTTTTCCCCGGACAACAGGGCAGCGGATAATCTCTCGGATGACGAACAGGCAGGGCGGGTATCCGCCGCCGGCTTTCAGCAGGTCAGATGAAAGCCGGCGGCGACGTTCTTGCCTTCTTGATGCAATTTGTTGAAGACGGCAATCGCATCTTTGGTCGGTTTTTCGATTAACCGAATATTTTTTTCCTCAAGTAGATCGGCGAGTCGGCGGGTTGAAGCCATCTGACCGGGATCGCCTTTGCCGAGAACAATAATATCCGGTTTTGTTTCGAGGATATCCGAAATGTCATCCGGCTCCACCCGGTGCCCGGATTTACGCCACCAGTCAGACACGACGCGCTTGCCGATGATCTTGATGTCGTTGGTGTAATGGATGCCGTTGATTACAATATTGCCGAATGAGTAGCGTTGAATCTCCATAAATGCCGACTTCGATGGTTGCCCCGATCAACCGCCGCCAAGGCCCTTGAAGTTGACGGTCAGGTTGACATTGATATTTAATCCACCCTGGTCTGTGATTTCTCTCACCAGCTCGCCCAGCACGTCAGTCAATGACTCGCCTGAAATCTCCCGGCTGTGATGGCTGGCGCTTCCGGTTGACGCACGTTTTGTCGAGCGGGCGCTTTGTTGCTTGGAAGATGCCTTGGATCGCGCGGATTTGACATACTTCTTGAGGCTTGGATATTTGCGGAGCGCCTCCTCCATGGTGAAGCGGTTTTTACCGGTTTTGCGGGTGAGGTCGTAGGTCTGCTCCGGCGTCAGGTTAAACGCCTCCTTTACCAGACTATAGACATAGCCGCGATCGGTTTTCTGTTTTTTGACCAGGTAGCCGAGATCGCATTTGTTGCTGTTGCTTAGTTTGGCAAGGATGCTGGCGACATCCTGAATTTTAATATCTTTGCCGGAGTTCTCGGCCACCATTGAAGTGATATCCGGCGAACGAAGGGCCTTGCCACTTCTGAGGGTGTCGATAATTAATTCGCTGTTTGTTTTTTTCTCTTTACCCATCATTATATCTCCTTTTAATCGGGTGGTTCGCTTCGATGGCCCGTAAGCCTGATAACAGCGGTGTTTGCATGGACTATAAGGCTATCGATAAGTTTCTATAAACCAGACTATTTTTGGGTTTAGTTTAAACTATCTAGCTAGTTTAATACTTAATATCCAAAAACAATTTGTCAAGGATTTAATTCTATTATTTTTTCTATATTGTGGGCCTCTGGACTAAAGGGGAGACAGCGGCCCCTTTAATTTTCAAAAAAACGAGCGTTCGCTCTTTTTTTCTTGACACCGATTCAGCATTTGCGGTATCAGATAGGAGGTTATTTATCGGCTTCTGAGTCATTTAACGGTACGCGGCACAAACAGCTTCTTCTAAGTAACTTGAGAATATATTAATATTCCAGAAGGTTGGCTCTCTGTCATGCCGAGGAGCAAAAGCGACGAGGAATCTTGTTTGGTTAAAGATTTCTCGCTGCCGCTCGAAATGACAATGCGGATGTTTTTTAGAGTTACGTTCTGCAAAAAACCGCTTTTTACGAAGCCATCCATATTTCGATCGATCGGAACAGGCCTATGGATACGCTGGAAAATCTACGAGCTGTGGCACAGGATCCTTACGGGTACGCGCGAAATATTCAAGCCACTGAATCCAAACCCATTCTCGGCTATTTTTGCTCGTATACCCCTGAGGAAATTATAACAGCCGCCGGGGCGATTCCGTTTCGTCTTTTTGGCACCCGGGAGGATATCTCCCGGGCGGACGCCCATCTCCAATCCTATTGCTGCTCGTTGGTTCGGGGCGGGCTTGAGGATGCCTTGACCGGGCGGTTGAACTTTCTTAAAGGCGCGGTATTTCCGCATACCTGTGATTCGATCCAGCGCCTCTCCGACATCTGGCGGTTAAACGCCGGCATGGCCCTTCATTTTGATGCCGTATTGCCGGTCAAGTTGACAACCGAAAGTGCCCGGAACTATATGATTGCGGTGCTGAACGATTTCCGCTCGGAGCTCGAGCAGGGGCTCGGCGTGACGATTTCGGACGAGGCATTGTACAAGGCGAACCATACCTGTAACCGGATCCGCGAATTACTCGGCCATATCTATGCCTTCAGAAGTCAGAATCCCTCTCAATTGAAAGGTTCGGACATATACTATATTATGAAGGCCGCCATGGTGATGGATCGGGAGGTGTTAGTTGAGCAGTTGGCCCATTTGTGGGCCGATCTACGGGAGAAGGGGGGCGAGGCCCCGCCGACCGATCGGAAACGGGTTCTTTTGAGCGGCGGGATATGTACGCTGCCGGATATCTATACGCTGATAGAGGATGCCGGCGGCGAAGTGGTCTGGGATGATCTCTGTACCGGCACCCGGTATTTCGAAGGCGAGGTCCGCGAAACGGGCGATCCCGTCGAAGCCATTGCTGAGCGGTATCTCTCCCGCATGGTATGCCCGGCAAAGCATAAGGGCATGAGCGTCCGGGGCGAGCATCTGAGCCGGCTGGTTCGGGAGCAGCAGATTGGCGGGGTGATCTTTTTGTTTCTGAAATTTTGTGAGCCCCACGGCTTTGACTACCCTTACCTGAAGGCGTGTATGGATCGGGCGGGTGTCCCGACGCTGTTGCTGGAAGTCGAAGAACAGCTGCCGGCCGAAGGACAGCTCCGGACCCGTTTTGAAACCTTTATTGATATGCTAGAATAAATAAAAAAGCGCCTCAATTTATCTTATCTGGAGAAAATAATGTCAGATCCAGGCCAGGGAGCGGATCCCGAAAAAGAAAGACGGAAAATCAAATCCGTTCAGAAGATGAAGGAAATAATGACCAATTACTATATCGAGGCCAAAGGGGCGGCGGATACCGGCAAAAAAGTGGCCTGGATCACCAGCGGCGGGCCGGTGGAGCCCTTGATCGCGATGGATGTCATCCCTGTCTACCCGGAAAACCACGGGGCGATGATAGGCGCATCCAAGATGGGGGTAGAACTTTGTGAAAAGGCCGAGGAAATGGGGTATCCCCGGGAGCTTTGCTCCTATGCCAGGTCGGATATCGGCTGTTCGATAACCGGCGGCGGCCCCATCGGCGGGTTGCCGGAGCCCGATTTTCTGATATGCTGCAACAATATCTGCGGCACGGTAATGAAATGGTATGAGGTCGCCTCCCGCTACTATGACGTACCGCTTTTTATACTCGATACCCCGTTTACCCACCGGGAGTTCCCGCCCGCGGCCAAACAGTATGTGATCGATCAGATCTACGAGTATATTGAATTCCTTGAGAGGCAATGCGGGCGGAAGATGGACTATGACCGGATGCAGGAAGTCGGACGGCTTTCGGTTGAAGGCCTGCGGCTATGGCAGGCGGTTCTGGACTCAGGGGCCCATAAGCCCGCCCCGATGACGGCATTTGATGCATTTTTTCACCTGGCGCTCATTGTAACCCTCCGCGGCACTCAGGAGGCCGTGGATTACTATCGGCAGCTTCGTGATGAGATGCAGGAGCGGATTGAACAGGGCATCGGCATGGTGCCGAATGAAAAATACCGCCTGCTTTGGGATAATCTTCCGGTCTGGTATCGCACCAAATGGCTCTCTGAGAAGTTTGCCGCCCATGACGCCTGCCTGGTGGGCGACACCTATACCTCTGCCTGGAGCGGCGTACTACCCTATATTGATGAGAATAATTTTCTGGAGTCCATGAGCGTGGCCTATTCCCAGGTCTATATCAATGTGTCGCTCGATATCATGATTGATACTTTGCGGCGCATGATTGATAAGTATGACGTGGACGGGCTGGTGATGCACTCGAATCGAAGCTGTAAACCCTATTCGTTGGGCCAGTATGATTTGCAGCGGATGGTCATGGAGGAATTAAAGATTCCCACGCTGGTCCTGGAAGCTGATATGGTCGATGAACGAAGCTTTTCGGAAAGCCAGATCGAGACCCGGATCGACGCATTTATGGAAATCCTGAAATCTTAGGATAGGTTGGGTATTGGGTATTGGGTATTAGGTATTAGATTCTTGATCGCTATTTCATAAAGGCTTGGGCAAATGATAACTGCTGGCATCGACGTCGGATCGATTACCGCCAAGGCGGCGGTATTGGATGCGGCCAATATAGTGGGCACAAAAATTATATCTACTGGATACGACGCCAAAAAGGCCGGACGATCGGTGCTGGACCAGCTTTTGGAAACGCTTGATATGGCCGCACAGGATATCCAAGCGCTCGTGGCAACGGGCTATGGTCGTAATACGGTGGATTTTGCCGATAAAACGATTACGGAGATCACCTGCCACGGTGCCGGCGCCCATTTTCTTAACCCGGATATCCGGTTCATCATCGACGTCGGCGGCCAGGACAGCAAGGTGATCCGGATCAATGAGGCCGGTAAAGTGATGGATTTTGCGATGAACGATAAATGCGCGGCGGGCACTGGCCGGTTTTTAGAGGTCATGGCCCGGGCCCTGGAGGCGGATCTGGATCAATTCGGGGATATTTTCCTGAAGGCGGAGAATCCGGCGAAAATCAGCAGCGTTTGTACGGTATTTGCGGAATCCGAGGTGATTTCGCTGATTGCCAAAGGCGAGAGCCGGGAGAATATCATCGCCGGTATCCACGAGTCGGTGGCCGCCCGTATTTCGGCCCTGGCCAAGCGTGTTGGGGTGGCAGAGCCCGTTATGATGACCGGGGGGGTGGCAAAAAATATCGGGGCGGTAAAGGCACTTGAAGACAAGCTCGAAACCTCGATTCGGGTCTCCGAATTCGCCCAGGTAAACGGCGCCATAGGAGCGGCCCTTTTGGCAGAGCGTTTGAACCGCTAGGGCCGCATGCTTGATTTTAAACCCGGGATGTTGGCCCAGGAGGCATTTTTAATTTAATATGAGGGGGATTGCCGTGGAAGCGATCAAATTTGATCCGGAAATCTGCAACCAGTGCGAAACCGTCGATTGCCTGATGAAATGTCAGTACATCGAGTTTACGGATGTGGCCGAGGCAAAGACGGAAAAACTAAAAATCAATGCCGGTGAACACAGCCGGGTCCTGGATGAATGCCTGACATGTTATGCCTGCCAGGAGTACTGTCCCTATGATAACAATCCGTTCTATCTGCTGGTCGAACGCCAGGAGCAGTTGGGACTCCTCCCGGCGCCGACGCCGATTGTCACCGAACAGCTGAAAATGATGGGCCCCAAAGGCAAAATACAGAAAGAAGCGGTCACGCCGCCGGTTGTCAATATGTGCGCTTTCCCCATGCTCACCGGAAGCGTGCGCGGCAAACTCTTTGAAGGGGCTTCGGTGATTGTGGGCACCGATATTTTCTGCAACATCATGTGGCTGCATTTTGCCAAGAATTCGACGATCAAAGAACGCGTGCCCAAAATGATCGATAATATAATGGATTATTATCTTCGGGATTCCGGGGTGGATGAAATGGTCTGTTTCCATGATGAATGCTACGGCACTTACACCAACCTGGCCCCGGCATTCGGTATTGAAGTCCCGTTTAAATCCATCCATTTGTTTGACTACATCAATGACCGGCTGGATGAATTGGCCGACCGGATCACCCCGCTCAATGTGAAGGTCGCCTATCAACGGCCCTGTTCCAACCGGCTGATCCCGGAGACGGATCCGGTGCTCGATGAAATATTGGAAAAAATAGGCGCCGAGCGGGTCCCGCGCACCTATGACCGGGAAAACGCCCTGTGCTGCGGCGGGGTGCCGCGCGTCCATCAGCGCGATGACCTGGCCGATGAACTGGTGGAAAAGAATATCAACGATATGCTGGACGTAGGGGCTGCCTATTGTATTTTTAATTGTCCGTTTTGCATGGCCACGCTGGGCCAGGAGGTCGCTGAAAACGGTATCATGCCGATTCTTATAAGTGATTTGGTCCAGATGGCATTGGGAGAATAAGCATTATGAAAGAGTTGATTGATCGGTTGAAAAAAATTGTCGGCGATCGCTTTGTTTCGGAGGCGCCTGAGGAGCGGTATATATATTCAATGGACATGGGGACGATGCCGGCGTCTGCGCCGGATCTGGTGGTCATGCCGGCAAGCACCGAAGAGGTGTCAAAAATTATGGAAGCGGCCAACGCCCATCAGGTCCCGGTGACCCCCATGGGCGGCGGGCTGGTGCTCTCCGGGCTGACCCGGGCCTTGAAGGGCGGGATGATCCTGGATATGAAGCGGATGAACCGGATTACAGAGGTGAATCCGAAGAGCCGGTATGCGGTGGTCGAAGGGGGCACCTCCCAGGGAATGCTCCAGGCGTATCTGAAAAAAAATCATCCGGAACTCAAGCACTCCGTCCCGGATGCCCCGCCGATCGCCACCCTGGCAGGCAATGTCTGCATTCACGGCTCCGGCCATCTGTCCGTACTGGGCGGTTATCATTCAGACATGCTAACCGGCATGGAGGTGGTGCTGCCCACCGGCGAGGTCATCCGGACCGGTTCCTGCAGCGTCTCCTCGGATTGGTTCGGCAAGGCGCCGCTTCCGGATTTATCCGGGCTGTTCATGGGGTGGGCCGGAACCACGGGGGTTGTCACCCGCTTGGGCATCAAGTTGTTTCCTAGCTATCGGTACAACGACCTTTTGATTTTTGTGTGTGATGATGCCGAGGACATGCCGGATGTCATCTCCAGACTCACCAGCACCCAGGTGGCCGAAGACATGACCCCCTGGATGACCCCGATACCGGAATGGGCCAGGGGATTCATGCATATCAACATCGCCTACGGCGCCCACAGCAAAGCGGAGCTGACATTTAAGCGCAACCTCCTGCAGATGTCGGTAAAGGCATACAAGGACAAAAAGACAGGCGGGTTCCTGCCCATGCCGCCGCCGCAGAAAAACCGGTATATGAAGATTCCGACGCCGGATCTGGTTCGGTTTGCCGATGTCCGAAAGGGAGGCGGCTTCGAATATGTGGGGGCGATCATGGCCATTGAGCATTTTGCCGAGGCCTATCGCGCCGGCGTGGAAATTGCCGAGAAAAACGAGGTCAGTTATTCCATGGGGGCCCGGATTGTGGGCGCCGGCCATTCCATGATGTTTTTCTATGCCTATGCCTTTAACCGGGCGGATCAGGCGGATATGGCCAGGGCCCAGAAAGCCCTGGAGGAGACCAATGCCGCCACCCTGGAAATGGGAGGCATCCCCTGGAAGGCCGAACTGCCGGCCCAGCAACAGATTATCGAAAAAATGGCCCCTGACACCTTTGCCCTGATGAACCGTATCAGAGAGGCCCTGGATCCGAACCACATTATGAATCCCGGCAACTGGGAGCGGGCATAAGTCTTATAACAAGGATAAAAAGCAATGAAGCATGAAGAAATCCTCCACCGATGTTTTCGCTGCGGCTACTGCAAGCTGCCGTCGAACTATACTGATATTAACTGTCCGGCATATCAGGCGTTTCGTTTTGAAACCTATTCTCCGGGCGGTCGGATGTGGCTCCTTCGTGGCTGGTTGAATGGGGAGATAACCAACAGCAAAAGGTTTGCCGAAATCATGTTCTCCTGTACCGCCTGCGGCAACTGCGTGGAGCAGTGCGCCTTTCCCAAGTTCAGGGATCTGCTGCTCGAGGTCTTTACCGCGGGCAGGGAGGCATTCCTGGACGCCGGGCACGTGCCGGGCCCGGTAAGGGATTATCTGACCAAAATACAGCTTCATGGCAACCCCTATGGCAAACCGGGAAAAAAACGGCCGGAATGGGCGGCCGATTTGGGGGTAGAGCCGTATGCGGATCAGGAATATTTGTTTTTTGTCGATGATGTCGGCGCTTACGACACGCGGGGCCAGGAGATTGCCCGTTCTGTGGCGGGCATTCTTCAGCAGGCGGGCATTTCATTTGGTATGCTTTCTGGCGAGGAGGTCTCCGACGGCAATGATGTCTTGGCCATCGGGGAAACCCCGTTATTTGAGGAGCTCGCCCGTAAAAATATCGAGGTATTCAATCAAAAGGGCGTCAAGAAGATTATTACGCTCTCCCCGCATTCCCTTAATGCCATCAAAAATCATTATCCGGCGCTTGGCGGCAGCTACCAGGCCATGCATTACACCCAGCTTCTGGCGTTTTCCATGGGTAATATGAGTTTGCAAGAGGATGGCCCGAATCATCGCATCACCTTTCATGACCCCTGCTACCTGGGCCGTCATAACTGGGACTACCAGTCCCCGCGAATGCTATTGAAGGGGTTGCCGGGCGCTTCTGTTGTGGAGATGGACCGAAACCAGAAAAACGCATTTTGCTGCGGCGGCGGCGGCGGGAATTTTTTCACGGATCTCGTTTCCGCAGAAGAGGACTCCCCCAGCCGGGTAAGGGTCCGGGAGGCGGCCGAGACCGGCGCGGATTATTTGGCGGTGGCCTGTCCGATGTGCGCCGTGATGCTCGAAGACGCGGCCAAGGTGGAGGGCCTCGAGAACCGGCTGCAGGTTAAAGAAGTCACGGAAATCGTGGCTGAATACATGGTGGGCGCTTAGGTTTCAGGTTTCAGTGGCTTCTAAGTAACTTCAAGGTTCAAGGTTTAAGGTATAGGGTATAAGGTTAAAAAAATCAAAAGCTTAGTGCCTCAGTGCCTCAGTACCTCAGTGCGTTTCACCTGTCGCAGAATTTACTCATATGCTCGTTCCCGGCGGCCGCGGGAACTTTATCATTTCTTGTCATGCGCAAAGAGCAGCTCGCAGAGGCGTTCGCTTAAAAACATGATGGATTCGATATCCAGGTGTTCGGCAATCGTTT
>JAGXLR010000005.1 GCA_018334555.1 Desulfobacterales bacterium | reverse complement strand
TGATAATCCAGTATAGATTGTCAATTGATTTCGAAAATTTTATGCTGTTTTTAACTCATATATTCTGATTCCTTACAGTTGGCAGGCTGTTGGCACAGTGATGGCGTTTGAATGCCCATATTTAATGGGCTTTTTGAAATATGTTTTTAACTTTATTGAATAACCGATTTAAATTAATAATTTCAATAGGTTAAATGGCGGAGAGGGTGGGATTCGAACCCACGGTCCCCGTAAAGGGACACCGGTTTTCGAGACCGACGCCTTCAGCCACTCGGCCACCTCTCCGGTTCTGAATTGTCTTTCGGGTAAGCTGCTTTGTTAATCTTACCTAAACTGAGCGTTTCAAATTTTTGAATTTTTTGTTTCTATATTATTTTAAAGGGCTTAAATCAATTTCCCATTTAAAGATTTGAAACCCTCCGGGATTTTCAATTTTGCCGCATCTACTTTGTCAGCGGATGTTTCGCATAGCCCGCTATAGCTCAACATCCGCTTCCTCGTATCTGCAGCAAACTTGAAAATCGCTCAGTTTAGGTCTTATAAAATTATACGTTCGGCGGACGCGTGTCAAATGAAAATTGCCGTGAAAACGTATGGATATGGTGATGCGGGGCTTTTTCGTGAGATGCCCCTAAGGCGCTTGTCTTCCCCCATGGCTGCGGCCGCCGGGGCTCATTATGGCTCTGGCTTCCGGGGTGTAGGAGCCGTCCGGCTTGTGAATAACCAGTGGCGGGACAACCTCAGTACCCGGCTGACCACCCTTTGACGCCTGGATGAGGATCCGTCCGGCGGGTGTATCCGGTTTAAAGTGGATCGTCCGGATCTGTTTGGGTTCAAGGCCTTCCCCCCGCATCTCCAACAGCACTTCTACTATCCGACTGGCCGGATAAATCGTAAAAAGCCGGCCTTTGTTGGTTAACAACCGGTTTGCCGCTTCTATAAGGGTTTTTAGCGACATCCTGAGCTCATGTTTGGCAACGGCCATTTGATCATTCGGGTTGATACGGCCGGTGGTTTTCGCCGTGTGGGGTGGATTGCAGGTGATGATAGGGACCGGCCCGATTTCAGCAGGGGAAAGCATTCGGATATCGTTTTCGATAATCCGGATACGTTCGGATAGATGGTTGGATGCGGCATTGGATTCGGCAAGACGGGCGAGCTCGGATTGAACTTCAATTCCCAGGACGGTTACGTCCGGAAACTGACGCGCCAGGATAAGGGGGATTACCCCGCAGCCTGTGCCGATGTCGAGGATGCGCTCGTCTGTAGCGGGTGTGACATGATGGGCCAGAATCAATGCGTCAACCGAAAACCGGTAGCCGTTTTTCGGCTGGGCGATATCAAGCGCGCCGTTTAAAATGGTATCATCGCTCCGCTCAGGCATGGGGAGATTTTGCCATGGTTTAGACTTTTCCGATTTTAAATTTTATTTGGTTGATGGGATACGATTCGGAAGCGGCATTTAACTGTTCTTTGAGCTCTTCAACCATGAATCGGAGCTGATGGGTCAGGGTGGAACTGCTGACATGGACCAGGAGGATATCATTTTTAATGGCTGCCGGCTGGGCATGTTCGGCCATTTCAGGGGGGACTACGCGATTCCAGGTCTTGCGGATCCTGGCAATTTCAGTATCCGATTCCCGGCGGCACTGGGGCAGAATGGCGTCAATAATTTCTTTGATATGGGTATATCCCGAATTACTTCGGTTTTCTGATGTCATTGCCGATCGTTTCTTTGTCAATAAATGGGCTGATGCTTATAATTTGTTTATTACCTAAACTGAGCGTTTCAATTCTTTGAAGGTTTAATTTCTATTTTATTTTCAGGGTTAGGTATTATTATATATTTGGCTTGCGGGGATATTGTCAAGATTGAAGCGATTGCCATCCGGCTGGCTGTCAAAGCCGCCTTTTTTTATTGACTTAAGCGGCCATGTCTTTTAATTGTTTTAAAAAAATAACTCTGATGGCTTCGTAAAAAGTCCAATATCTGTGTTGCGCTTCATCCCTCGGAATTTCATGTACAGCTAACTGCTCTGCATTCCTCGGGATTTGCGCGCCTTGATCTTGAACTTTTTACTTTGCCATCTCTAAACTGACTTTTTACGAGACTGTCAACTTTCCGGACGGCGGTGCCGTTTTGGAACAAAGCATGTCATCTTAACATATAGGAAGAAAATTATGAGTTGGGATTGGGAAAAACTGCAGCAGAGGCAGCGTGAGCGAAGCTCAGGCAGCAGCGGCGGAGGCGGGGGAAAGCCCCCGCAAATGGATGACGTATTGAACAAATTGAAGAGTTACAAATTCTCGGGCGGCTGGGTGATCGTAGTTATCGTCCTTCTGCTCCTGTTTTTCGGCTCTTCAATGGTCTATACGGTGGATGTCAACGAAGTCGGCGTGGTGCAGCGGTTCGGGGATTACTCGCGAACCATGCAACCCGGGTTGCATTTTAAGCTCCCGGCCGGCTTTGAAAAGGTAACAAAAGTCAAAACCAAACGGATCTACAAGGAAGGTTTTGGCGTTGAGGAGAGCAAGGTGACCGATACCCGCACCACCTATTCCGTGGGCCAGGAAACCATTGATGTGTCACTGATGCTGACCGGGGATTTAAACGTCGGGGTGGTTCCCTGGATTGTTCAGTACCGCATCAAGGATGCGTATAATTATTTATTCAAGGTCCGCGATGTCAAGGGCATTATCCGGGATATGTCCGAGGCCACCATGCGGCTGGTGGTGGGGGACCGCAGCATCAACGAGGTGATCAGCAGCCGGGAGGAGATCGCCAATGCGGCGGAAATCCGGCTCCAGGAGGCCTTGAATCAGGCGGAAACGGGGGTTGACGTCGTAACCATTGAGCTGGGCGATACCAACGTGCCCGGCCCGGTTCAGGACTCCTTTAACGAGGTCAACCAGGCCTACCAGGAAAAGGAGCAGGTGATCTACGAGGCCCGGAAGGAATATAACCGGGTGATTCCAAAAGCCCGCGGGGAGGCGGAGCAGACCATCGAGGCCGCCAAGGGATATGCCAAGCAACGCATCAACCGGGCCGAAGGCGATGCCGCACGGTTCATGGCCCAATACAAGGAATATGCCAAGGCAAAGGAAGTTACCCGGCGCCGGTTGTATCTGGAAACCATCCGATCCGTGCTGCCGAATCTCGGCGAAATTTATATCATCGATTCAGAGCAGAAAAACGTTCTGCCGCTGCTTAATCTGAAAAATGCATGGGGCGTGAAAAATGAAAACTAGATATATCGTATTGATCGCGATTGTGGTCATTGTAGGGGTGGCATTTTATGCGGCCGCCTATGTGGTGGACGAGACGGAGCAGGTTGTGATAACCCAGTTCGGAAAAGTGGTGGGTGAGCCCAAAACTGAACCGGGCCTTTATTTCAAGGTCCCGTTTATCCAGCAGCCCAACTATTTTCTCAAAAACATTCAGGCCTGGGACGGCAATCCCGGACAGATTCCGACCCGGGACAAGACCTATCTCTGGGTGGATGCTTTTGCCCGGTGGCGGATTGTCGATCCGGTGGCTTTTTTCAGAACCGTTACCGATCGGTTCTCCGCTATGAAACGGTTGGATGATATCATCAATCCGGCCGTCCGAAATGCCGTGACCTCGCATGAGCTCATTGAAACCGTGCGCACCAGCAACCGGTCCATGACCACACTGGAAGGAAAGGATGAGGCCCAGCGAGATATTATCAAAACCGGCCGAGAGAAGTTAAACAATATGATCTTGAAGGCTTCCCAGCCAAAGCTGGACCGCTTTGGCATCGAACTGATCGATGTGAAGATGAAGCGGGTCAACTATGTGAAAAAGGTGCGGGACTCGGTATATGGCCGGATGATTGCCGAGCGCAAACAGATGGCGGAAAAGATCCGGTCTGAGGGCCAGGGCGAGGCCAAGCGCATCATGGGGCAGAAAGAGCGGGACCTGCTTGAAATCCAATCCGGCGCCTACCGGAAGGCAGAAGAAATCAAGGGGGATGCCGATGCCAAGGCTACCCAGATTTATGCGGACGCTTACAGCGTGGATCCGGAATATTACTCATTTACCCAGTCCCTGGATGTCTATACCCAGTCCCTGGATAAAACAAGCAATCTGGTCTTGTCCACGGATTCGGAGTTGTTGAAGTACCTGAAGGATTTTTCCGGCAAGACGTCTAATTAGGGGTTGGCATAAAAAAGCCGGGAAGATCGGCCTTTAGGCCGGGCCCTTCCCGGTTTGTTTTTTTTCAACAGGCTCACCGATATCATTTTTTTAGCCTTTATTTCGTTGATGCCGTGTCCTGGCTAAAAGTTTTCGATGTTTATGCTTTCGCATCTTTTTGCGTCGCTTCTTGATCACACTGCCCAACAGATCACCCCCTTTCTTTGAAATATACGACTAAGGCTATCAAAACCTTTTGAAAAAAGTAACACCTAAATTGGAAATCCCGGAGGGTTTCAAATTTTTTGATTAAAAAATGATTCAATAGCCTGAAAATAAAA
The DNA here is from genome assembly GCA_018334555.1 of Desulfobacterales bacterium. Lineage (GTDB taxonomy): Bacteria > Desulfobacterota > Desulfobacteria > Desulfobacterales > Desulfosalsimonadaceae > M55B175. The sequence goes on along the minus strand of JAGXLR010000005.1, from coordinate 37,764 downwards.
TAAAAATTAAATTTTTAAAAAATTGAAACGCTCAATTTAGATAACATTAATTTATAACATGGCTAATGAATTTTTGTCTATGGTTTTTTAAAAACCGGATTATCCGAAAAGGCAAAAAAACGCGCTTATGCTTGTCAGAGCGCAACTATATCATTTTCATAACAAATAACATTTTCAATGCCCGCTTGAAATGGATCAGCTGAGATACTTTACGCCGCATCAACTTGAAATGGTCACAAGCGCGGCTGCGATGGCCGAGGAGCTTGTCAGCAACTTTTATAAACTCTCGTCCAGTCAGCTGCGCAGATTAAACTATGATATTAAAACATTGGCTGATCTGTCGCCTATGGAAATCGTTTCAGGCCATTTTGCGCAAATTTTGAAATACAAACTGAAAAAAAGGGATGTTTTGCGCGAGACGGAGGCCGAGGATTTTTATAAGATTTGTTTGCAGGATCATTCGATTCTGACTGCCCTGGAGGCCCATCCGGATCTACAATTCCAGTCCTTTCTGCTCTATATTGTGTGCCATGAGTTGATCCATGTGGTTCGGTTCAGACGCTTTTTGCAACAGTTCCAGGCCTCGGCAGCCGAGCGGATAGCCGAAGAACAGCGGGTTCATGCGAAAACCAATGAGATTCTGAGCAATCTATCAATTGACGGGATTGCCGAGGTATTGAAATTTTATGAAAACTGGCGCGACCCGCCTCACCCGATCGAGCAGCCGTAAAAAATTTGGGCGGGTGCCCTTGACAACCTAAAAACATTGACTATATTGAGTGTGATTTATAACACTCGCGAATAAATATAGCTACTTGTTATTATTCCATAAACAGGAGTTTCGGAAATGCCGATCTATGAGTATGAATGCGCTGAATGCGGGCGGGTGCACGAAATTATGCAGAAAATGTCTGATCCGCCGCTGACAGAATGCCCTCACTGTGCCGGTAAGCTTCAAAAATTGATTTCACAAAGTACGTTTCATTTGAAGGGAAGCGGGTGGTACGCAACGGATTATGCGAACCGGAATTCCGGCTCATCGAGCGCCGCGTCCAAAGAGTCGGATCATGCGTCCGATAAGTCGACATCAAAGACGGACAGTAGCCCAAAAGAGAGTAGCTCAACAAATAGCAGTTCAACAGAGAGTCGTTCATCGGATGCCTGACGTTATCCCCGAAGCGAGGCATCGCCGATGAATCGCCAGCCGGCTGACTAAACTGCTTGATTTTGATTCGATAAATTTTTCTTCATAACACAATTTAAGGGAACCAAACGAGGCTATGGTCATTGAAATGCAGTGATCGAAGTAGAAGGAAATATATACCTTAATCCTATTGAATATATAACCCATTTAAAAAATTACTGATAAACCAGAAAAGAAGGAGAGGCGAAATGAAGATTAAACCATTGCAAGATCGGATTTTAGTTAGACGGGTTGAGGAAGAATCCAAGACGAAGGGTGGCATCATTATTCCTGACAGCGCCAAAGAAAAACCAGCCGAAGGGATTGTTGTTGCGGTTGGGGAAGGCAAGCGCGCAGAGGATGGAAAACGGATGACACCTGATGTTAAAGAAGGCGAGCGGGTGTTGTTTGCAAAATATGCCGGCACTGAGGTCAAAATTGAGGATGAAGAGCACCTGGTCATGCGCGAGGATGATGTATTAGGAATTATAGAATAAACGATTGGAGGTTGTGCATATGACAGCGAAAGATATTAAATACGGGATGAAAGCCCGGGAAGGATTGCTTGCCGGAGTGGACAAGCTCGCGGATGCGGTATCTGTTACACTGGGTCCCCGGGGAAGAAATGTCGTCATTGAAAAATCCTGGGGGTCCCCCACAGTGACGAAGGACGGCGTAACCGTGGCCAAGGAAATCGAACTCGAAGATAAGTTCGAGAACATGGGCGCCCAAATGGTCAAAGAGGTCGCCAGCAAAACCAGCGACATGGCCGGTGACGGGACGACCACGGCGACCGTGCTGGCCCGTTCGATCTATCAGGAAGGCTTGAAGCTGGTGGCTGCCGGAAACAGCCCCATGGCCATCAAGCGGGGTATTGACAAGGCCGTCGAAGGGGCGGTCAAGGAACTCAATAAAATCAGCAGTTCAGCCAGTGATCAACGTGAAATCGCACAAATCGGGACCATCTCGGCCAATAATGACGAAACTATCGGCAACCTTATTGCCGAAGCAATGGATAAAGTCGGAAAAGACGGCGTCATTACCGTGGAAGAGGCGAAATCCATGGAAACCCATCTGGACGTCGTCGAAGGGATGCAGTTCGACCGGGGCTATGTCTCTCCATATTTTGTCACGGACTCGGAAAAAATGGAGGTTAACCTCGAAGACCCCTATATCCTGATCCATGAAAAGAAGGTCAGCAATATGAAGGATCTGCTGCCGATTTTGGAATCGGTGTCAAAGTCGGGTCGCCCCCTGTTGATTATCGCCGAGGACGTAGAGGGCGAAGCCCTGGCGACATTGGTCGTCAACAAACTACGCGGCACACTGAACGTGGCGGCGGTTAAGGCGCCGGGCTTTGGCGATCGCCGAAAGGCCATGCTAGAAGATATCGCGGTGCTGACCGGCGGGCAGGTCGTCTCCGAAGATGTCGGTGTCAAGCTGGAGAACATCACCATCAATGAGCTGGGCCGGGCCAAGAATATTTCTATCGATAAAGACAACACGACGATCGTCGACGGCGCCGGCTCCAAGTCCTCCCTGGAGAATCGGGTCAAACAGATCCGCGCCCAGATTGAAGAGACGACTTCCGACTATGACCGGGAAAAACTGCAGGAACGACTGGCCAAGCTGGTCGGGGGCGTCGCCGTCATCAATGTCGGCGCAGCTACTGAAACCGAGATGAAAGAGAAAAAGGCCCGCGTGGAAGATGCGCTGAATGCCACCCGTGCCGCGGTTGAAGAAGGTATTGTGGCCGGCGGCGGGGTTGCCCTGGTCCGCTGTATGAACGCCATTGAAAAGGTTAAGGCCAAGGCGGAGCAGAAACTCGGGGTCAAAGTCGTGCTTCGCGCCATGGAGGAGCCCTTGCGCCGCATTGCGGACAACGCCGGGATCGAAGGCTCTATCGTGATCGATAAGGTGAAGAACAGCGAAGGCTCCAACGGCTATAATGCAGAAACGAATACATACGAGGATTTGATTGAGGCGGGCGTCATCGACCCGACAAAAGTCGTCCGGTTCGCCCTGCAAAATGCCGCGAGTGTGGCATCCCTGATGCTAACCACCGAGGCTATGGTCGCTGAGAAACCGGAAGAGAATGAAGGCGCCGGTGCCGGTGCCGGTGCCGGCGCGGGTGCCGGTATGGGCGGCATGGGCGGTATGGGCGGCATGGGCGGTATGATGTAGACGCCCGGCCATACCCCGACGACGCTTTAAGTTAACGCCTTCATGTGCGGTATGTGCATGAAGGCGTTTTTTTGGGCCGTAAACAAAGACCATTTATCTTGACACCGGGCGCCTTGTCGGATAGTTTCGGGTATATTTGAAATGGAGGCTATGATAATAAATAATAAACATTGCCGCATTGTGGCGGGGCCTTAAGCTGGTGTCCATCCATAAAGAGCCATTTATGGATGGACCCTATCTACACATATCCTGATTTTATTCCAGTCAGTCAGACATCGGTGATTACTTCGGCAGCCATATCAGGCGGGTAAGCGATAATGGAATGCTTGCGGCGTATTGCCTCCCAAGCTGCCAGTCATACAGACAAGAGGGCTTTTACGTATCGCCGCTATCATTTATCGTCGAATAAACGGGCCGAACCCCCCCGGCAATGATTGAAGGGGTCGGTACGGGTGTTTCGGGCGGCGGTGTCGGGACGCGGCGTGGGACCTTTTTTTTCTGAAACTCAAACGGATGGAGTTGTACAATAATGGGAGCAGAAAGCCTCAATGTCATAGAAATGATATTGAACGCGGGATTAATGGTGCAGTTCGTCATGCTGCTGCTGTTTATATTTTCCGTCGCCTCCTGGGCGATTATTTTTATCAAGTATCGCTATATACGCCGGGCATACCGGGAATCAGCAGATTTTATCGAATATTTCTGGGAGACCCGAGACTTTTCCGAGGCCTATGCGAAATCCAAGGAGCTACGTTTCAGCCCGATTGCAAGGGTTTTCCGCATTGCCTACATGGAGCTTCGCAAGTTGGGCGATGGCGCCGTCCGACAGAAGGATCCGTCATCCGCAGAACAACCCCAGAATTTGGATCCTCCGGGCACGCGAAGGGGTTTTGATAATGTGAAGCGCGCCCTTGAACGCTCCAGCATTACCGAGAGCATCCGGCTGGTTCAGATGGTGCCGTTTTTGGCTACAACCGGCAATATCGCACCGTTTATCGGGTTGTTTGGGACGGTATGGGGGATTATGAACTCATTTCACAGTATTGCCTTTAAAAAGGGGGTAACCAGTATCGCAGCGGTGGCGCCCGGCATCTCAGAGGCGCTTATCGCAACAGCGGCCGGCCTTGCCGTTGCCATCCCCGCCGTTATTGCGTTTAACTATTTTAATCAGAAAATCCGAATTATCGAGTCGGAATTGGAAAGCTTCTCTTCGGATTTTTTGAATATCGTTGAGCGCGAACTTATATTATCCGGAGAGGGGTCGGCATGAGGCTGCCCAGCAAAAACAATCCCTTGGTCTCTGATATCAATGTGACGCCGTTTGTCGATGTGATGCTGGTGTTGTTGATTATTTTCATGGTCACGGCGCCAATGATGGTTCAGGGGGTGGATGTGTCCCTGCCGGAGACCCGGAATTCGAATCAGCTCTCCTCGGAAGAGGATCAGCTGGTCGTCACCATCGATAAAGACAACCAAATTCGGATTAATGACTATGCGGTCGGTTTTGACTCTCTTAAAGAAAAGCTCGAAAAAATTTTTGAAAACAGGCATTCCCGGGCCGTTTTTTTAAAAGCGGATAAGCGGATTGCCTATGGACGCGTCGTCGAGGTGATGTCGGCAATCAAAGGTGCGGGAGCCGAAAAATTGGGTATGGTTACCAGGCCTTCTGAAAAACCCGAGACCCCCTAGGCGATTTGGCAAAAAATCGGCATAAAAAAATGCGTTCAGAGGCGCATCAACTTCAGCATATTAAATCTCCGGAGGAAGCGTGGCACTGGTATGCGCTGGCCTCCCTGGCATGCCATATTTTTGTGATCGCAGTGGTTATATTTTTTCCGTTTTCCTCGGTTTCCATGCCCGAATTCTCGGACCGAAATGTTATTGAAGTCGATCTGGCCTCTGTCCCGCCGCAGGTCAATACCCCGCTACCGCCAAAATCCTCCGTCGATAAAGGCCAAAGCGAGCCCTCTCAGCCGAAAGAACCCGCAGATGATGCCTTCGCCTCGGAAGAAACCGCCGCCGGTCCGGAAAAACCGAAAAAGTCCGGGCCTTCGGTTAAAAAAGCGCGCAAAAAAAATTTTGACCCCTCGGATTATCAGGTTAAAAAACCGGAAAAGCCGGGCCCCAAAATCAAGAGCGCGATGAAGGATAAGACGATCCGGACGGCGGCCGTGCATAAGAGCGTTGTGGAAAGGATGAAGGAAGAATCCGGGGATTCCAGGCCCTGGTCGGTAAAAGAGCGGATTGACGAGTTGAAATCCGAAGTGCCCGGCCAGGACCGGAGACTGAAGGACCGGACGACGGCCCACCTCAAAGGCGGCGCCCGGGGGAGGCCAACCGATATGACGCAAATCCAGGTGTACCAGGCGGAAGTAGCGGTGAGGCTTAAAAACAACTGGGTCTTTTCGGAAAAACTGGCCGGCCAGACCCAGGGGCTGGAAAGCCGGCTGCTTATTGAAATTCTGCCTGACGGGTCGATAACCGATGTTATGTATGAAAAACGCTCTGGAAACAAATACCTGGATCAGTCGGCGTATAAAACCGTCATGAAATGCGATCCGCTTCCGCCGCTTCCTGAAGGATACAAGAAATATCATCTGATGGTGGGGTTTACCCCCTCCGGGCTGAAGCGCCAATAATCAAAAGTCGTGAGATTAACCAACAAGGCGGTGTGCATGCAGGCAAAGGAATCTGTTGGAATCGGTTTGATCATCATTTTTGCACTGATTATCGGGCAGGGGGGGTGGCCCTCTGCCGCACAAGCTGAACGCGTCTATGACTATATCAATATCAGCGATCCGTTTTTAAAAAAAATACCGATTGCGGTGCCGGTGTTCAAGACCATGTCAGGATCTTCAGAGGTGGATGCGGCGCACAAGGCCGCCGATATATTGAGCTCGGGCATCGAGTTTACCGGTTATTTTAAGCTGATTGATCGGGGCGCGTTTCTGGAAACCCCCCGGGAAAAAGGCATTACGGCCGTTGATTTGAATTTTGACAACTGGACGGACATCGGGGCTGAACTTTTGATAACGGGCGGCTTATGGGTAACTGATGACACCGTGCGCCTGGAAATTCGCCTGTTTGATACATTCAAAGGTTCCCTGCTTTTTGGGAAACGATATGGCGGAGATATCGTCGATCTCCGGCAGATGGTGCACCGTTTCTGCGGTGAAATGCTCTATCGGTTGACCGGTAATCGGGGGCTGTTTAACAGCCGGATTGTGTTTATCAACAAGGATAACGGCAAAAACGCCATTTATACGTGCGATTTTGACGGCCATGGCCCCAGGCGTGTGGTCGAAGGCGAGGCAATCACCCTGTCTCCGTCCTGGTCGCCCGATGGGCGCGCAATCGCCTATACCTCCTATGCGGGGGGTGAGCCCAACATTTCTATCCGAGGGATGGAAAGCGGCGAGACCCGCCGGATCAGCTATGAGGGGATAAATATTACCCCGAGCTGGCTTCCCGGCAGCAGCAAATTGGCCGCCACCCTGTCTGTCAACGGGGATGAAGAAATTTATCTTTTGACCGAATCCGGCAAAATTGATAAAAGGCTAACTGATAGTTGGGGGATTGATGTCTCTCCGACATTTTCTCCGGACGGAAAAAAAATGGCGTTTGTTTCAAAACGCGCCGGTACCCCGCAAATCTATATCAAGAACCTGGATACCGGCGGGGTCCGTCGGTTAACCTTTGAAGGCAACTATAATACGGAGCCGGACTGGTCGCCCGAGGGGGAGAGAATCGTCTACTCGGGAATGAATGGCGGGCAGGCGGATATTTTCGTCATCGGAACAGACGGCCGGGGACCCACCCGGCTGACCCATGATGCCGGCAGCAATGAGTCGCCAGCCTGGTCTCCGACCGGCACATTGATTGTCTTTAGTTCCACCCGATCCGGGACAGCCAAACTCTATGTAATGACCGCTTCCGGGACGGATCAGCGGCCGCTTCTGGATTTAGCCGGCGAGCAGCTGCTTCCGGACTGGTCACCGGCAATTGAGACAAGATAAACGGCAACATTTCAATATGAATGCTTCAGGATAAAGGAGAAGGTCATGAAATTTCAGCGTTTAGGGTTAAAACTCGGGCTTCTTTTGTTGGCTGTATCGTTTTTGTTTGTGTTCTCCTGCGCCAAGCATAAGGATGCTTCCACGGCGCCGGGTGAGGCATCCACCGAGGCGGCGGAAAAAGCCCGGCAGGCCGGTGAAACAGAACAGGAAGAGGCGATATCCGAAGAAGACATTGCCGCCAGGGAAAAGGCCGAAGCAGAGGCTGAGAAGCGACAGCTTCAGGCGGAAAAAGAGCGAGCGGCCAGGCAGGAATTTGTTAATGAAAACGTATACTTCGGTTTTGACGATGCCTCCCTGACGAAAAAGGCCCGGCAGATACTCCGGGAAAAAGTGCAATGGCTGAGAAACCATCCGGATCGTGATGTCTTGATTGAAGGGCATTGTGATGAGCGGGGCACCAAAGAGTACAACATGGCCCTTGGGCAGCGACGCGCCCAGAGTATTAAAAACTATCTGGTCAATGCGGGTATCGACCCCTCCCGGCTGGAGACCATCAGTTACGGCGAGGAGCGTCCCCTGGATCCCCGGCATAACGAGATGGCATGGGCCAAAAACAGGCGGGGACACTTCCGCCTCAAATAGGATGTTTTTTGTCTTCGGAGGGGCAAGAAGGTGTTGAATTCCTCTTGCCTTTTCCCGATATTTTAAACGGGTAACCCTGGTGAATAAATCCATGTGGCGATATAGAGTTTTGGTAGGTGTTGGGCTGTTGTTAATGATCGGTTGTGCGACCAATACCGACGTGGAAAGACTGGAGGGTCGGCTTGATAACCTTCATAGCAGCCATGAGACGATGAAAAAAGAGATCAAGGAATTAAACGCTCGGTTGGAGAAGCGGCAAAGACATGGCGAACGGATGCAGGAGCTTTATGCGGAGCAGGATGCAAAATTCTATGAATTGAAAAGCGATGTCCGCAAGCTTTCAGGGCGGTTCGAGGAAACCGAACACCGTCTCACAGGCGGACTAAAGGAGCTGTCAGGCGCTGTTGATGCGAACCGCGAGAAGCTCAACGGCATCCATGATTCCGTCGAACTCAATGACGAGCGAATCTCCCGGCTCACGGGCTACCTGGGCTTTGACTCTGAAGAAAAGCTTAAAGCAGCGGTCGGCTCCCCATCTGATGATGAAAACGCATCCAAAAAACTGCCCGAAGACAAGCTCTACAGCTTTGCTAAAAAATCCTTTGATCAAAAGAATTATGAAACCGCCCGGGATGCGTTTGAAAAGTTTATTGAAACATATCCGGATTCCGATAAGGCTGACAACGCCCGCTTTTGGATAGGGGAGGTCTACTACAGCGAGCAGTGGTATGAAAAGGCTATTCTGGAGTACCAGGAGGTTATCGATAGCTATCCAAAGGGCAACAAGGTGGCTGCCGCCTATCTCAAGCAGGGGATCGCCTTCCATAAGCTGGGTGAAGCCGGAAACGCCAAACTGGTTTTGAAGGAGCTGGTCCGGAAGTTCCCGAAATCAAATGAAGCCAAAATTGCCCGGCAAAAGATCAACCGGATCGAATAGCTGTCTCCATGCTAAAAATCGTGGGCATAGACCCCGGGCTGGCTGCCACGGGGGTTGCCGTGATCGAGGGTACCCAGCTGTCGGTTACCCGCTATTCCTATGGTTGTATTAGAACATCTGCCCGTCATGAGACGCCAATCCGTTTGAACCGGATTTATAATCAGTTGAGTTCGTTTTTGAATAATCAGTCACCGGCGTTTATCGTTGTTGAAGATGTCTTTTCTCTGGATCGGTTTCCCAAATCCGGCATTGTTCTCGGCAAAGTAACCGGAGTGATCCTTCTGGCCGCTTGCAGGCTGGGCTTGCCCGTAAGGGAAGTGCCGGTCCGGGTCGCCAAACAGGTGTTGACCGGAAACGGGAGCGCCGGTAAAAAGCAGTTGGCCGAGGTCGTTCGGCACCGGTTGAACCATGCCGGCCCCATTCGGCCGTATCATGCCGCAGATGCTCTGGCCCTGGCGATGGTCGGATTGTTCAGGTATTCAGATGCGGTTGAAAAAGATCTTTACCGGATTTGTCGCTGACGCTCGAGGTGCCAACCACACTCAGCCGACGCCGACGAGGGCCAGGCGAATCCAGGCCAATGGTTGGTGATACGGAGAGGAAATGATCGCATACCTGGAAGGCGAACTGTTAAAAAAAGAGGCAGACCGGGTGCTTCTCCTGGTCAACCATATCGGCTATGAGGTATTGGTTCCTGCTTTTGTCATGGAAACGCTGAATTCAAAACCCCTGGGCGAAAGCCTGTCCCTCTATATCTATTATTATCAGACCGAGCGTCAGCCAAGGCCGATACTGATCGGGTTTAACCTGGAAGCCGAGCGGGAATTCTTCGAGCTTTTCATCTCCGTAGAGGCCATCGGCCCCTTAAAGGCCGTCAAGGCCCTCACCTATCCGGTATCTGATATCGCGAAGGCCATTGAGACCCAGAATGCGGCGTTTCTAAAGCATTTAAACGGTATCGGGGAGCGCACCGCCCATAAGATCATCGCTACGCTTCAGGGGAAAATGGGTAAATTCGCGCTGATCCGGAAGGAGGAGGCCGTCGAGGATTCTGAAGCCGCATCCGAAGCGGCCAATGATTTGTCCGAGCAGGTGATTTCGGTTCTGACCGAACAGCTGGGTCATAAAGCCAATGAGGCCCGGCTCATGGTGAATGCCGCATTGAAGCGGAATCCTTCGATTGCAACTCCGGAAGCGCTTTTCGAGGAGGTCTATCGCGGCGAGGCGGTAAATGACGGATGATATAATAAAATACTCTTCAGAGACGCGCGGTATCGTAAGTCCCGAGCCGCTCCCCGTAGACGATGCGTCAGATATTGTCTCATTGCGTCCGGAGCGCCTGACCGATTATGTCGGGCAGGGTGAAGTGATCGAAACATTAAAAATCGCCATTCAGGCGGCCAAGCACCGCAACGAGGCCCTGGAGCATGTACTTTTCCACGGCCCCCCCGGCCTTGGCAAAACCACGCTGGCCCATATAATCGCCAATGAAATGGGCACCAACCTGATGGTTACATCAGGACCGGCGCTCGAGAAAGGCGGCGACCTGGTCGGTTTGTTGACCCACCTGGATACCGGTGATGTGCTGTTTGTTGATGAGATCCACCGGGTTCCGAAGTCCGTGGAGGAGTTGTTGTATCCGGCCATGGAGGACTTCTCCATAGATGTTATTTTTGACAAGGGGGTGCATGCGAGGAGCCACCGGTTTCGCCTGAAGCAGTTCATGCTGGTGGGGGCCACCACCCGCGTGGGTCTCCTTTCTTCGCCGCTTCGGGATCGGTTCGGTATTTTCAGGAGCCTTGATTTTTACTGCGAAGTCGAGCTCGACCGGATTGTCCGCCGCTCAGCCGCGCTGCTTGATCTGTCGATTGAGGATGAGGGCTCAGCCGAGCTTGCGAGACGCTCCCGGGGAACCCCCCGTATTGTCAATCGACTGCTGAAGCGGGTCAGGGACTACGCCCAGGTCAAGGCGGACGGTCGTATCACGAAAGCTGCCGTTGAAGGGGCGCTTGCGCTCGAAGGCGTGGATGAAATGGGCCTCACCCCGCTGGATCGTCGCTATCTCAATACGGTTATCCAGTATTACAAGGGCGGTCCGGTGGGGATCGATGCGGTCGCCGCCACCCTCCAGGAGGAGACCGACACACTGGTGGATGTGGTGGAGCCGTTCCTGTTAAAAACCGGCCTGATTTTAAGAACCCAGACCGGACGAAAGGCCTCGGAGGCGGCATATCGACATTTAGGGATACCCGAATGCCGGTCATAACCCTTTTTACCGACTTTGGGCTGTCGGATCCATATGTCGGTATGATGAAAGGGGTTATCCTCTCTATTACACCACATGTATCGATCGTTGATGTCTCCCATTATATCGATCCCCAGGATCTTTGTGCCGCCGCCTACCTCCTGGATGCCGCATACCCGTATTTCCCGCAAAAAACCGTCCATATGGTTGTGGTGGACCCCGGCGTCGGCAGCAGCCGGAAGATCATCGCGGCGGAAGCGGGCGGGCATTATTTTCTGGCCCCTGATAACGGCGTTCTAACAAAGATTATCGATGGGGGCGATGTTAGGACCCTGGTCCGTGTGGAAAACCCGGAATATTTCCGCCAGCCCGTCAGTCGGACATTCCACGGACGGGATATATTCGCGCCAGTGGCTGCGCATATGGCCTCTGGCAAGCCATTGGATGGATTCGGGCCAAGGGTTTGCCCGGTGGATCTTTCCCGCCTGGAGCTTTCGGCGGCGCGTCTCACTGAGGCAGGCGAACTGCTGGGGGAGGTGATTGCGGTGGATAGATTCGGCAATCTGATTACAAACATTGATCAGCAAAAGCTCTTAGAATTAGATGCCTCTGAGGAAGGCGGCAATTTATGCGTTCATATCGGAGAGCACCGTATAAACGGCCTGTCCGCCTCTTATCAGGATGTTTCGGCCGGCGGGCTGCTTTCTATCATCGGCAGCCGGGGCTGTCTTGAAATTTCAGTCAATTCAGGCGACGCACGCGCCTATTGCGAGGCTGATAAAGGCGCACCGGTCCGGGTGGCGCGAATACGGGAAAGATAACGAGGCGCCGATGCGCTGACAGATCAAAGATCCGGCGGGATGCCGTCATTGGCCTCAAAACGGGTAATCAGACCGGCCATGTCATTTTCAACACTTTGAAAATTGGCAAATGTCACATCCGAAAAAGGCAGCCCCAGCTCGGACTTGATCCATTCAAACATTTCCAAGTAGTTCATCAGAATCCGTCTGTTCCAATCCAATCCCAACCTTTCGGCCGTCTGTCGAATCTCCCGGCCGGGTGCCTCGATTTCGAGAAAGTTTCCGTAGGGCATGGTGTCCAGACAGAGGATGGCGTCTCCCAGTTGATAGGATTCCCTTTTTTTTTCATAGACCTGTTCGGGATGGAAACCGACAGACAGAAGGATGTTTTTCATCATTTCAAAATCATCCACTGTTACTTCGTATTCCCGGTGAATTTTATAATCATTTTTCTTCTCCGGGGGCTCGGCCTTGTAGGTCAACGTCACCCGGTCGGCGTTTCGCAGCCGCAAGAGGGATCTTTCCCGGTAAAAAGCTAAATCCCGGGTCTCATAACGGATGTTGGTTTCATCGACGGCGCCTAAAAATATCGAATCCAATGCCTTAACCCGCCGCCTCATCATATGGATATCCGGTAGAAAGAATTTAACCTCGATTTCAAGCGCAGACATATCAAGGGCTCCTATGGGTTTTATCACTGCCATGCCGAAAAGCGAAAGCGACGGGGCGAGGCATCTCGTTTGTCAAAGATTTCTCGCTATCGCCCGAAATGACAAAATTGGATGAATCGTCTCAGTACAGTGAAAGTTGCTTTTAAACTCGCCCCCCGAGTCCTTGGCCCGGGGACCTGCTTTCTGCAAAAATGCCGCTGCGGCATTATAAATCGTTTTTTACGAAGCCGCCAATATCAGCATGCGATAAAAACCATCGCATTGTCAATTGCGGCCAAACTAAGAATTCCATTGAATGGCCTCAGTTTTTTCTTGACATAAAAAAGGTTTTTCTTTATCAATTTCAAATTAATCTTCAACGGGGAGTGGTAGAAATTGAAAAAATATACATATAGTGCAAAACCTTCGGATAATCAAGGGAAATGGCTGGTCGTGGATGCGGAAAATGCTGTTCTCGGAAGGCTGGCTAGCGAGGTGGCAGCCCGCCTTAGGGGAAAGCATAACCCCCTATATACGCCGCATGTGGATTGCGGGGATTTTGTTATTGTGATCAATGCGGATAAAATTAAATTGACCGGCAGTAAGGTCCAGCAGAAGATGTACTATCATCACAGCGGTTATATAGGCGGTATGAAGTCAATTAATGCTGAAAAGTTGCTTCAGAAAAGGCCTGAAGATCTTATTCGCTTTGCGGTTAAAGGCATGCTTCCTAAAAACCGCCTGGGGCGGAAGCTCTACAAGAAGCTGAAAGTCTATTCCGGCGGCGAACATCCGCATCAGGCGCAACAGCCGCAAGTTCTGGAGTTGTAAATAAAATTTTAATACGGTGGGGTTATGATGGATAAAGAGAACGTTTTCTATGCCACTGGCAAAAGAAAAACCGCGGTGGCAAGAACCTGGCTCAAACCCGGACGCGGCGAGATCATAATTAACAACAAGCGCCTGGAAGAATATTTTCCTCTGGAGGCGGCGCAGCGTGTCGCCAGACAAGCGCTTGAGTTGACCAACACTTCCGGTGATTATGATATCAAGATAAATGTAAAGGGGGGAGGGACCCTCGGGCAGGCTGAAGCCGTTCGGCACGGCATTACCCGCACCCTGTTCAGGATGAACCCCGATTTTCGGCAGGTTCTGAAAAAAGCGGGGTTTGTCAAACGCGACCCCCGGGAGAAGGAAAGGAAAAAATACGGCCAGCGAGGGGCCCGGGCGCGTTTTCAGTTTTCCAAGCGTTAGAATTTTCCCTGCCTGGTGTTTGTCCATAAATAAGATAATTTGTTCAAGTTCAAGGAAGGCGAAAATTTTAACCGCAATTGGGCAAATTAGCCATTTATGGATGGGCACGACCTATCCTATCATGGGGCGAAGACCGATTTGGCCTTCGCCCTTTTTTACCTGCCATCAGATATTGAGTCGTTCGTTTCCTGCGGATTGTTTTTGAAGCGGAAATTCGTTCAGTGGTCGGGCCGGATTGTCGGCGTCCGGTTGTTTGGCAACCGTGCGGTTGCGGCCCCGGCCTTTGGCCTCGTAAAGCGCATTATCCGCATATCTGATCAATTCATCCGGCTGCTCCCCTTTTTTCGGAATCATTGTTGAGACGCCAAGGCTTATAGTGATATAGTCGGATATGGGGGAGGCTTCATTGGGCATTTTCAATTGTTCAACGGCCTGGTTGATCGCCTCGGCTGTCTTTATTGCCCCTGAAAAATCCGTGTTCGGCAGAATGATGGCAAATTCCTCCCCTCCGTAGCGGGCAACCAGATCGATGGACCGTTTAACCTGTGTGCTTATCGCCTTGGCAATGGCGCGTAGGCATTGGTCGCCTTTTTGGTGTCCGTAATTATCATTATAAAGCTTAAAACAATCCACGTCCGCCATGATCATGGACAGCGGCAGGCCTTCGCGCCTTAGCCGGGCCCACTCCCAGTTCAGTTGTTCGTCAAAGCGGCGCCGATTGCCTATCTGGGTCAGTTCGTCGCTATCCGCGAGAATCCGGAGTTTCTGGTGGGCCTCCTGCAATGCGGTTTCGGTTTGTTTACGGGCCGTAATATCAAAGAAGGAGACGATACTGTTATATTTCTGATTCGGCGGAGAATAGATTTTCATGATTACATATTTTTTGTTTCTTTGCCGGTCAATAATAATGCATTCATACTCAGTGGGTAGGGGCAGACCCTTTTGTTTTTGGCGGGTTTGAAAGCGTTTGATGCGATTGAAGCTTTTTCGCTCGATAAATTCGCTTAAAAAGCTATTGCCGTTGATGTCGTTTTTTGCGCATCCCGTGAGTTCGGCAAATTGTGTGTTGGCCATCGTAATGCGAAGGTTCTTTCCGACCAAAATCATGGCTGTGCCGGTATTTTCAAAGAGATTGCGGTAGCGGTGTTCGCTGTGCTTGATGATTTCCGCGGCCTGACGCAATTTCTGATAGGAGCGGTTAAGCGCCATTTTGGCCATTTTGCGGGATGTTATGTCGATAATTGTGGCAGTGATCCGTTCATGCCAGGGAATGATTGAGAATCTGATGATGACGTGATGGATATTTTTGTATTTGTCCACCAGCTGGCACTCATATTCATCCGGCGCAAGACCGCCCATCTGCTTGCGCCGGGTATGATAATGTTTAATCCGCTCCAGGTCCTGCCGGTAGATAAAATCCGTCAGGCGTTTTTGCCGGTACAACTCATTGCGGTTGTATCGGGTCAGGGCCTCAAACTTTGTGTTAACCAGGGACAGACGCATCTTATTATCAATCAGACACATGGCCGCACTGCTGTTTTCGAAAATACTCCGATACCTGGCCTCACTTTCCTGAAGCGCCTGGCCGGTTCGTTGAAGCCGGTGGTTGGCCATCTCGAGATCGTTGGCTTTGCTTCGGGATCTTTTATTTAACAGGTCAATGTTTTTCAAAGTGCCGTATATGCATCCCAGCAGGATGCCGATCAAAAGGATGAACATCAAAAGCGCCGGATGCAGGCCCAGCCAGTAAACCCTTAGAATAAAAACAGCGGGGGCGGAAAGGGCCGTGCCCGCAAGCAGAAGCCGGAACCGGACAAACCCCTTTTGGAATCCCCAAATAATGATTACAATCGGAATGATTAAAAGTACCGGCGACGGCTGAAAAGGATCGCACAGCCATGCCATCTGAGCCGCCCCCAAATCCATGACGGCCTGATAGTCTTCATTTTTCCGTTTTGTTGCCAGGGGGGTTAGCGGGCTTGCCTGGAAACTCGAGATGAAGAACCAGATAAGGCCGGCTAACATGAATAAAAATTTTGGCAAAAGTATCGGTGGTTTCGGCAGAACGGCGAAATACAGGCCACAGAGCAAAAACGTGGCCAACCGGCGCAGCC
The DNA here is from genome assembly GCA_018334555.1 of Desulfobacterales bacterium. Classification (GTDB taxonomy): domain Bacteria; phylum Desulfobacterota; class Desulfobacteria; order Desulfobacterales; family Desulfosalsimonadaceae; genus M55B175. The sequence continues at coordinate 21,739 of JAGXLR010000005.1, read as the reverse complement.
ATCTCTGATTCGGAGCCGTCAAATAATGCCGGAGGCCATGCCGACCTGTCGGAGTCGCTTGACTGGGTTGCTGCGCAAGTTCCGCGATATCAACGACGGAGTCTTGAGTACCGGCGTATATGGGGTAGTATAAAGGCGCCATAATAGTCTCGAGCAGGAAAAGTAATAATTATTTGTACTACCCCCATCGGAATCAATAGTCAATCAAATTCAAAACCTCCGGCCGAGGCATTAGCCTTGCAAAGCAGTGGCCAAACATGTCATAAAATCGGTTCAGCGGCTGGCCAATTTTTATCTGGGCATTCAGGATATGGAACGACTCGATTATTTTATAAAGCGGTTCTTGTTGATTATCCCGACGTTTATCGGGATCACGGTTTTGTGTTTTATTCTCATTCAATTTGTTCCCGGGGGCCCTGTGGAACAGGCCATCATGAAAATGAAGGGCATTGGCGCTGGTGAAGCCGCCATCGGCCAAGGAGAGGCCCAATCCATTACCGAGCGGCAACGAAAGGAGATCGAGGCATACTACGGATTCGACCGGCCGATCTATGAGCGATATTTTGACTGGCTTGTCAAATATCGGCTCGGCATGCAGATGCCGTCCTATAAGTACCCCCATAAAACCGCATGGCAGCTCATCAGCCAACGGTTCAGGGTCTCACTGGTATTCGGATTGACGGGCTTCATATTATCCTACCTCGTTTGTATCCCTTTGGGTATCGTCAAGGCGTTGCGCCATGAACGGATGTTCGATTTGGTTTCAAGCATTATCGTGTTTGTGGGCTATGCCATTCCGCCGTTTGCCTTTGGAATGGTCCTGAAGATGTTTTTGTGCGGTACTGTTGAAGGCTTCTGGGATATTTTTCCCATCTCCGGTTTTCATTCGGAAAACTATGCCAGTCTGTCGCTTATTGGAAAAATCCACGATATTTTTATGCATATGGCTCTGCCCGTGCTTTGCTATGTCATCGGCAATTTTGCCGTGCTCACCCTGTTGATGAAAAATTCGCTGATCGAACAGATCAGCAGGGACTATGTCCGCACCGTGGTGGCCAAGGGCGGCAGTTTCAAACGGGCGATCTGGGGCCATGCCGTACGAAACTCCCTGATCCCGATTGTTACGGGTATTGGCGCCATCCTGACCGTTATGTTCGCGGGCTCGGTGATTATCGAGCAGGTATTTGAAATACCCGGAATGGGCCGGTTGAGCCTGGAGGCGATCGTCGGAAGGGATTACCCGGTATTCATGGGAATCCTCGCGCTGACTTCGATTCTGGGGCTTCTGGGCAACATCCTTTCGGATTTTCTGTACGTGATTATCGATCCGAGGATTAATTTCCAGGAGGTTTGAGTGTCTGCTGATAAACAGGTGAAGGCGCTATGATAGCAAAACTGTTTCGCAATCCGATGGCGCGGAAGCGCTATTTGCGTTTCAAATCGATGAAGCGCGCCTATGTGTCTTTGTGGATCCTCTTGCTCCTGTATGGCCTCAGCCTTTTTTCCGAGCTGATATGTAATAGTGTGCCCCTCTATGTCCGGTTTGACGGTGCGTCTTTTTTTCCGGCGGTGCATTTTTATTCGGCGGATGTCTTCACCGGCAGCGGCAAACAAACCCGGCCGGATTACCGGGAGCTCAGGCAGAAGCCGATTTTTGCGGAAAATCCCGACAACTTTATGATATTTCCCCCCATTGCCTTTGGCCCGCTTGAAGATATCGATCCCGCGGACATTGCCGTCTCCGAAAATGTCGAACTGGCCCTGAGGCCGGTGCCGCGGATGGGAAGTGTGGATATTCGACAGGATTACTCTGTTTGCCGTACCCGTTTTTTTGAGTTTTTCAAGGGCGGCGTTGACCGCGGGGTCGGAGACATCAGAATGGATCGGTTTTTTTCTTTTTCAAAAGAAATAAGGCGGGCCATATCCAGGCGCTTTGCCAACAAGGCGGCGGATTATCAAAGCTTTAGGATTCGGACGCCTTCGGGCGATCCGGTAAAACTGGTTTTGCCGACCTATGCACCGCGCCAAGCGCCGCCGGAGACCATTCGCCTGATGCTGCAGGAGGTGGTTGCCGGCAATCAGGAGGTCAAACATGTGGGCTTCAACCCCTCCCTGGAGCCCCTGCCCCCGGTTCCGGCGGTCTGGGATCAAGTTTCAGAAAACGATAGGGACGTTCTTTTCAGTCTGCTCGAGAGGCGCCTGGAACAGCCGGTGGAGGATTTTCGTCTCTTGATAGACGGGCGCCAGTACGTGGCTTCATTTAATAAGGAGGCGGTTCAGTTTCCTTATCCTCCGGTTGAAGGCCATCCTATGGGAATCGACAGCGCCGGCCGGGATGTGATGGCGAGAATCCTTTACGGCCTCCGGATTTCTCTTACATTCGGATTGATGCTGGTGGGCGCGACCATGATGCTCGGTATATCAGCCGGCGCCGTTCAGGGCTATTACGGCGGCCGGCTGGATATAACGGCCCAGCGGCTGGTCGAGATATGGAGTGCGATTCCGTTTTTATACGTCATGATTTTGATGGGCTCCATCTACGGTCGGAGTTTTGTGCTTTTGCTGGTCTGCTACGGTTTGTTTAACTGGGTGGCTATCTCCTATTATGTCCGCGCGGAATTTTTGAATCTGCGCAAGCGCCCCTTTGTTGAAGCGGCCAAATGCATGGGGGTGCCCTCCCATAGGATTATTTTCAAGCACATTATGCCGAATGCCTTGGTGCCGGTAATCACATTTTTTCCGTTTTCCCTGGTTGGCGCCATCGGCGCGCTGGCCGCGCTGGATTACCTTGGATTCGGGCTGCCGCCGCCAACGCCGAGCTGGGGGGAGCTGTTGTTCCAGGCCCAGCAGTACCGGTGGGCCTGGTGGCTGATCCTCTATCCCTCTATGGCCCTTTTCATAGTCATGCTGCTGGGGGTCTTCGTCGGCGAGGGCATACGCAACGCCTACGATCCCAAGCAATATACGAGGCTGGAGTAATCGGTAATGGCTGGCGATCAGAATGTGCATGGACAATCGCTGCTTTCGGTAAGGAACCTCACGGTGACTTTTACCACCGATGATGGGCGGTTCAAGGCCGCCGAGGATATCTGTATGGATATCGGCCGGGGGGAAAGCGTCGGGCTGGTGGGGGAGTCCGGATGCGGCAAATCGGTGACTGCCCTCGGCCTGACGCGGTTGATTCCCAATCCGCCGGGTTGCATTGAAAGCGGAACCGTTTTATTTGACGGCGCAGATATCATGTCCATGGATACGGCCGCTTTGCGGAAAATACGGGGCAATGCCATCAGCATGATTTTTCAGGAGCCCTTGTCCGCATTGTCGCCGCTGCATCGCATCGGCCGCCAGCTTGCTGAAGCCGTTTTACTGCATCGGCGGATTTCGAAAAAAGAGGCATGGCGGTTTGCCGAGGACTGGCTTAGGAAGGTGGGGATTCCGGATGCAGGGGAGCGGATGCACAGCTATCCCTATCAGCTCTCAGGCGGCATGCAGCAGCGGGTCATGATCGCCATGGCGCTTATGCTTGAGCCGGCGTTAATCATTGCGGATGAACCCACAACCGCCCTCGATGTCACCACCCAAGCCCAGATTTTCGATTTGACGCTGCGGATGAAGCAGAATTTCACCTCGTTGTTGCTGATCACCCATGATATGGGCGTCGTTTGGGAAATGTGCGAACGGGTTATCGTCATGTATGCCTCAAGAATCGTAGAGACCGGGAGCCGGGAGGCGATTTTCGAACATCCGGCCCATCCGTATACCGCCGGCCTGCTTGAGGCCATACCCCGGCTTTCAAGGGGACGCCAACGGCTGAAGGATATCCCGGGGCAGGTCCCCTCGCCCTTTAACTATCCGAAGGGCTGCCATTTTCAGGCACGCTGCCCTTATGCTTTTGAACGTTGCCGTCGGGAGACGCCGCCGTTATTTGACTGCGGCGGCGGCCAGAAGTCGGCCTGCTTTTTGATGGATAAGGCCAAAGAGTGAATAGAGAAGTTACATCATATGAGGGTTCTCAACCCCTGCTTTCGGTTAAGGATCTGAAAACCTGGTTCCCGGTAAAACGTGGGCTTTTTTCACGCCAGAAAGATTATATCCGGGCCGTGGACGGGGTTTCATTGGAACTGTTTCCCGGAGAAACGCTGGGGCTTGTGGGGGAATCCGGGTGCGGCAAGACGACGCTGGGCCGGACCCTGCTGGGACTCGAGCCCGCGACATCGGGCGGGATTTATTTTAAAAATTCTCTGTTGAACCCTATGCGCCGAAAGCAGATGAACCGCCTGCGTCAAAAAATCCAGGTGGTATTTCAGGATCCGCTTTCCTCATTGAATCCCCGGATGAGCGTCATGGATATTGTGACCGAAGGGCTTGTGCAGTTTAAGCGGATTGAGGGCTCGAAAAGGGATCATGCCCGGCGCCTGATAAAGGAGGTCGGCCTTTCCGAGGACGCGATTTATCGCTATCCGCATGAGTTCTCAGGCGGTCAGCGCCAGCGGATTAACATTGCCAGGGCCATTTCTCTCAGGCCCGAGTTTATTATTTGTGATGAGGCCGTCAGCGCCCTGGATGTCTCCATCCAGGCACAAGCCATCAATCTTTTGATATCCCTGCAGGAGCGGTTTCAGCTGTCCTATCTGTTCATCTCCCATGATTTGAGCGTTGTCAGCAATATTGCCGATCGGATCGCCGTCATGTATCTGGGCCAGATCTTAGAAAAGGGAAAGACAGCTGATATCATCCATGAGCCCCTGCATCCGTATACTAAGGTTTTGATTGACGCGGTGCCGGTTCCCGGGAAAGAAAGACGGGGCGAGTCTATGGAAATAAAAGGTGAAGCTGCATCTATCGCCACCCCCCCGCCGGGATGCCGGTTTAATCCCCGATGCCCGAAAGCCATGGCCGTTTGCCGCGAAATACCTCCGCCGCTCCGACGGTTTGGCGATAGGGAGGTGCGGTGCCATTTGTACTAGCCCGTCTGCATCGCTCTCCACGCTTTTTCAGTTTAAGCCGGTTACTTCCCTTCCGGTTTATTCGACCGGGTTTTTGACTTTTTCGGCTTGTCCGGCCCCCCGTCCTTATCCGAGGGCTTTGCGCTATCAGAACCGGCATCCTTCTTTTCGGCCGGGCATTCAGATTTGCCCGTCTTGGCTTTCGACTCTGCGCCGGGTTTTTCCGGAGCGGATCGGGCGGCCCTTATCTCCTGAATGCGTCTTTCCACACGCTTCGCCTGGGAAGGGCTGGCTACGTATTCTTTAGCCTCATTTAAGTATTCAAGGGCCTTGTCGTAGCCATTCGGGGTGTCTTGATCCGAAGCCATATCCGCCTTGTAAAGCAGGAACGTGTAATCGATCTGATCAAGCCGGTTTTTGACCCGTTGAATTTGTTTTTGTGAAACGGCATATTTTTTTGCCTTTTTCAATTCCCTCCGGATTTCTGAAAAATTTGGTATTCCCGGCTTTTCAGACAATCTTTCCGCTCTGGTCATGAAATAGTCAAAGGGCAGGCTATAGGCTTTTTGTTTAGAAACCGTGCCGTTGATATCTTCCGGAGGCTCAACGCCTTCAAGGGAGACAACCATTTTTTTGCCCCGCGGGGAAAAATTGCCCTTCCAGACTTCAGTGCCCTTGCTGGTCCCCTTGATATAATATTTACTCGAATTCAGGGCACTCGCAAGGATGAGACAGGCAAACAGCACCGCGACACCGATAATGAGCGCCTTTAGCCCGCTACTCATGGGCTCGGGTGGAGGCTCCTGGGGGCCGGACGGCGGGGGCGTGGCAGGGGGTTGCCCGCCACCGCCCGAGGGGGGTGGCGACGGTTTTTTGGGTGTTTCCTTTTTTGGCGTAGGCTTGGCGGCTTTTGGCGGTTTTTCTTCAGCCTTTGGCTTCACTTTTGTCTCCTTCTTTTCCGCCTTCTGAGGCTCTGCCGCTGGCTTCTCTTCTGTTTCGGCGGATTCGGGCGCCGTCTTTTTCTCCGGTTCCGGAGATTCGGCTTCCGCAGATGGCGCCTCAGGCCTTGGCTCTTCCGAGGGCTCTGCGACCGATGGGGGTTCGGGTTTTTCAGCTTCCGTTTCCGGTTCGGCTTTTACGGCCGGGCCCTCCGATTCGGGTGCGGCCGCTTCCACTTCAGGCGCGGCAGCTTCGGGTTCGATCGGTTTTTCAGGCTCCGTGACCTTCTCTTCGGCCGGTTTTTCGGTCACTTCAGCCTTCTCTTCGGTCTCTTCGGTCTCTTCGGCCGGTTTGGTTTCGGGTTCGGCCGGCGGCTTCGGGGTGAGCTTCGAGAGATCGAACTGCCGGGAAAGCAGCTCCCTTAATTGGTCCTCGTCGAGATCGACGGCAAAAGGGGGTGCTGAAAACTGCCCGGCGGCCGCCTTATCCGCTGCCGGCACGAAGGGTTTTTCCGGCTTCCAGGTGTCGAAGCTTTTTTGGATCAGCTCTTTTATGCTCGGCGCTTTTTTACGGGGCTTTTTGGGAGCCGCTTTTTTCTTGGCGGCCGTCGTCGTAGGGGATGCTTTTTTCTTTTGGGTTTTCTTGGGTGTCGTCTTTTTCTTTTTAACCGGCTCAAACTGTTTATCAAGCAAATTTCTCAGCTTCTCAGCGGTTTTTTTATCATCCGTATCAATGACCGGCGGCGCAGAAAAAACCTCGGTTTCTGGTTCTGGCGCATAAAGGGTCTCAGGCGCCCATGTGCCAAAATCCTTTTTTCGAAGCGTCTTTAAGCTCGGCTTTTTCTTGGCGCTCGTTTTTTTAGAAGTGGATTGCTTTGTTTTTGAACTTGTGGATACAGTTTTTTTAGAAGTGGTTTTGGCGGTGCTCTTTTTTTTCGTAGTTTTTTTCTTGGACGTTGATTTCGTCAGGCTTTTTTTTCCCATAACCCCCTCTTTTGCAATCATCAGAGATTTGATATATGTTGGTTAATCAAAATCAGATCAAAATCGACAACAAGTCTGATGGCTTCGTAAAAAATCGATTTTAGGATGGCAAAGTAAAAAGTTCAAGATCAAGGCGCGCAAAATCCCGAGGAATGCAGCGTACTTAGCTGTACGTGAAATTCCGAGGGATGCAGCGCAACACAGATATTGGACTTTTTACGAAGCCATCAAGTCTATTTTTATATAAAATGCAAGGGCTTTTGTAAACAGTTTTTCTGCTGCAAATTATATAAAAATCTGATTTTATTTTATAATCTTTTTGAACCGCATCTTGCATCGAATATATATCGGTTTTGCCTAAGGGAGTCCGCCTTGGACGCGCATCCCCCTGCAGAGAAGGAGAAACGGCTTTTTAAGGCGTTGGAGAAGTATTCCTCTTTGATGGTCGCTTTTTCGGGCGGCGTTGACAGCGCCTACTTGCTTTATGCCGCCCGTCGGGTAATGGGCGGGCGGGTTATTGCGATAACCGCCGTTTCAGATATCCATCCCGAGCGGGAAACGGCGGCTGCCGAAGAATTCTGCCGTCAGATGGGGGTTTATCATGTTCTCGTCAACCTGGAGTTGACGAATCTGCCCGGGTTCACTAAAAACAGCCGGGATCGGTGCTATGTCTGCAAGAGGCATTTGTTCGCCGCGTTCTGGGATGAGGCGAAAAAAAAAGCTGTTCAATATATCGCGCACGGGGCCAATTTGGATGATGATAAGGATTTTCGCCCCGGTTTGAGGGCAGCCCGGCAGCTAGGGGTGGATGCCCCCCTTGCGGACGCGGGGCTTGCCAAAAGGGATATACGCGATCTGTCCCGTCATGCCGGGCTTTCCACATGGGACAAACCGGCCTCCGGATGTCTGGCCACCCGCATCCCCTATGGCACGGAAATCCGATACGAAGAGCTCAAACGGGTTGAAAAGGGCGAGCAGATACTGGTAGATGCCGGATTTACCGAATCGCGGGTGAGATTCTACGGCAGCCTTGCCAAGATCGAAGTTTCGCAGGCCGATATCAACCGGTTGGTAAGGCCTGAGCACCGCATCCATATTGTCCATCGGTTCAGAGAAATCGGTTTCCTCTATGTCGCCGTCGACCTGGAAGCATACCAATCCGGGCGCTTGAACCGATCGATACAGGAGGAGGAGTAAAAATATAAATTTTTGATGGCAAAATAAAAAGTTCAAGATCAAGGCGCGCAAAATCCCGAGGAATGCAGCGTACTTAGCTGTACGTGAAATTCCGAGGGACGGAAGCGCAACACAGATATTGGGCTTCTAAGTAACTTGAAAATATATATTAATATTCCAGAAGCTTAGCTCTCTGTCATTCCGAGGAGCGAAAGCGACGAGGAATCTTGATTGTTCAAGATTTCTCGCTGCCGCTCGAAATGACAATGCGGATGTTTTTTAGAGTTACTTTCTGCAAAAATACCGCCGCGGCGGAATAAACCGCTTTTTACGAAGCCATCAAGCTTTGTCTTCAATATTCTGGCTTGCCAGGCGGTTTCTTTTTTTTTATTAAAAAGGCAGCCGCCGAAGAGGCGATCAACCTGTGGAACCAATGTCGAATGGGAGCTTAGACCGATGCCGATCTATGAATTTTATTGCAAGGATTGCCACACGATTTTCAACTTTTATTCAAAAACCATAGATACCAAAAAGGTCCCGATATGTCCAAAATGCCGGAAAACCAAGCTGACCCGCAAGATATCGTTGTTCGCCGTTACCGGCCGGGCCGAAGAGGGCGGTGATGAGGATTTGCCGGTGGATGAGCCCAGGATGGAAAAAGCCATGGAATGGATGGCCAGGCAGGCCGAACATATAGATGAGGACGACCCGAGGCAGGCGGCCGATCTCATGCGAAAATTTACCGATATGACGGGAGTTGAACTCGGCTCCGGGATGCAGGAGGCCTTGCGTCGGATGGAGGCCGGAGAAGACCCGGAGCAGGTGGAAGCCGAAATGGGGGATGCGCTTGAGGGCGAAGAGCCCTTTATTATGCCGGGCAAAAAAGGTTTCAAAAGCATTAAAAGGCGCTTGCCGCCCCAACGAGACGAAACGCTCTATGAGCTTTGAATGCGTCTATCGTTCTTTACGCGGCCATCACAATTTGAAGGTTCCCTTGAAATAGGTATCCTTGACACTTTTCGCCTTGTTTTTGGCCCATGCTTCCAGCCCCATTTTTTTAATCAGGCACAGATTGAACACCTTGGTGTTATGAGGCACCTGGGAGGCCTTGTCGGCATAAGGATGAAGGTGATCACAGGGGAAATCGGGGCAGTCGCTGCAGAATTGGAGGCCCTTTTTTTGGATGCACTTGTAAACATTGCATGGCTCCGTCATGCCAAGAAAGGGGATGGTCCCATTCTGATGCCGACATCCTTTGCAAACCGCTTTTTCAAAAGGGATGCCCATCTTTTCAGATATTTTTTCTCTTAGCGCCTGATTCTCATTTGCCAGATACATCGGACAATTGAAGCAGTCCAGCCCGCATGGGGCCGTCATATGATGATAGTCCATTTTTCCCTCCCTTTTTCAAGTTAAATTCATTTTTTGATGGCTTCGTAAAAAGTCCAATATCTGTGTTGCGCTGCATTCCTCGGAATTTCACGTACAGCTAAGTACGCTGCATTCCTCGGAATTTGCGCGCCTTGATCTTGAACTTTTTACTTTGCCATCCCAAAATCGACTTTTTACGAGACTGTCATTTTTTCCGTTGCAGAAATCATTTGTCAATAGATATAATTAATGTTTAGAATAATAAACGCTGTTTAACTTCCTGCATTAAACCCGGAAGCCTGCAAAGAAAGGAGGCCACCAATGACCCAGGGGCCGCGTATTACAGAATCAGTCAATTCGGCATATGAGTACCCCCTGCTGGTAAAGCACCTGCTGTATACCTCGATAATTACCAGCCCGGACCAGGAAATCGTCTACAGGGACGCCAAACGGTTTACCTATCGGGATTTAAACGGACGGATAAGGCGGCTGGCCTCCGGGTTGTCAAATATGGGAGTCAAAGCCGGGGATATAATTGCCGTCCTTGATTGGGATTCCTATCGTTACCTGGAGTGCTATTTCGCTATTCCGGGAATCGGGGCCGTACTGCACTGTGTCAATGTCAGGCTCTCGCCCGAACAGATACTTTTTACCATGCAGCATGCCGAAGATACCGTTGTTATGGTGCATGAGGATTTCGTGGCGGTGGCGGCTCAACTGAAGGATCAGCTGCCGTCGGTTAAAAAATGGATCCTGCTGCGGGAAACCGATCAACCGATGGCATCCGATATGACGTTCGATGCGGAATATGAAACGCTTCTTAACGGGGGTACAGAGAATTTCGAGTTTGCGGATTTTGATGAAAATGCAATGGCCACACTGTTCTATACGACCGGAACGACCGGGGAGCCAAAGGGCGTTTATTTTTCCCATCGGCAGCTCGTACTCCATACGCTCGGCGTCTGTGCTTCAGGCGCCACCATGCTGACGAAAGGGCTCTTTAAGGCGGATGACGTGTATATGCCGATTACCCCGATGTTCCATGTCCATGCCTGGGGGCTTCCCTATATCGCCACCATGATGGGGGTCAAACAGGTCTATCCCGGTCGTTATGAACCTGAAATGCTTTTCAAGCTCCTGATGTCGGAAAAGGTGACTTTCAGCCACTGCGTGCCGACCATTCTTCAAATGCTTGTCACGTCGCCGGAAGTTAAAAATGCGGATCTCACCGGATGGAAGGTCGTCATCGGCGGGTCGGCCCTGCCGCGGGGGCTCGCTGATGCCGCCATGAACCTGGGGATCGATATCTATACCGGCTACGGGATGAGCGAAACCTGTCCGATCCTGACCATCGCCCTTCCGGGCCCTGAACACGAAGACGCCGACCGGCGGACACAGCTCGACATACGAACGGCAACCGGTCGTCCCGTATATATGGTAGATCTAAAAATCGTCGATCCGGACATGAACCCCCAGCCCATGGACGGTAAGTCCACCGGAGAAATCGTCGTGCGAACACCCTGGCTGACCCAGGGATATTTCAAGGCTATGGAAAAAGGCGAGCAGCTCTGGGCATCCGGCTATCTGCATACCGGGGATGTGGGGCATATGGACGCTTCAGGCTATGTTCGGATTACCGACCGTATCAAGGATGTGATTAAGACCGGCGGCGAGTGGGTCTCTTCACTTGAAGTCGAAAGCCTCATCAGCCAGCATCCCTCCGTAGCCGAGGTGGCTGTTGTCGGGGTGCCCGATCAGAAATGGGGGGAGCGGCCGGTGGCCACAATAGTTTTGACCGACAAGAAGAGCTTCTCCGAGGCGGAGCTTCGGAATTTTATAATGAAATTCGTAGAAGAAGGCCGGCTGCAAAAATATGCCGTTCCTGACAAGTTTATGGTCGTAGATGGGATCCCCAAAACCAGCGTCGGTAAAATCAACAAAAAGCAGATCCGGCAGCAGCTAAAAGAAAGCCAAAAGTAATCCGCCGCCTGGCTTGAGTAAGCGTTGGACGATTTTACATGCGACAATTTTCTTGACATCGGCCCATGCCATTTATATCCAGTCTGGGGCAATAGGCAGAAACTAACCCATTCATACGGCAGAGGTCGTCGATGCAGGAATTTTTGGGCGCAATCAGTGAATTCGTCTGGGGGCCGGTGACTATCGGGCTTCTGGTGGGTACCGGGATTCTCATCACGCTTACGGTTTCGTTTATTCAGCTGCGCAAGTTTGGATATGCCTGGCGGATCATTTCCGGCAAGTATGACGATCCCCGGGACAAAGGAGAAATTACACATTTCCAGGCCCTTAGCGCGGCGCTTTCCGCTACCATCGGTACAGGGAATATCGCCGGTGTGGGCACAGCGCTCGCTCTTGGCGGTCCGGGCGCGGTTTTCTGGATGTGGGTTACCGCTGTATTCGGCATGGCCTTAAAATACGGGGAATGCCTGCTCTCATTGAACTACCGGACCATCCATCCAAACGGTGTTGTCGGCGCCGGCCCGATGTATTATCTGGAGAAGGGGCTTGGACAGAAGTGGCTGGGCGTTTTTTTTGCCGTATTCGCTGCGGTGGCCTCCTTCGGCATCGGCAATATGGTTCAGGCCAATTCCGTGGCCGAACCGGTTGAAACCTATTTCGGCATTCCCAAGCTCGTCACCGGCCTGGTGATCGGGGGCCTTGTCTTTCTTGTCATTGTCGGCGGCATCAGACGCATCGGCCAGGTCGCCAGCCGGTTGGTTCCGTTTATGGCCGTTTTTTACGTCGTCGGGGCATTGGTGGTGATATTTGCGAATATCGGTGGGGTTCCCGCCGCCTTTGGCAGGATCTTTACCGATGCCTTCACCGGTACGGCCGCCACTGGCGGATTTGCAGGTGCCGCCGTGGCCCAGGTAATACGTTTTGGCGTGGCCCGGGGGGTCTTCTCAAACGAGGCCGGCTTGGGCAGTGCGCCGATCGCCCACGGGGCCGCAAGGACTAAGGAGCCGGTTCGTGAAGGCCTGGTTGCCATGCTCGGCCCGTTTATCGATACCATCCTGATATGCACCATGACCGCCCTCGTGATCATCCTTACCGGCGCGTTCTCCTCCGGGGCAACCGGTGCGGACCTCACGGCCAAGGCATTTAACATGGGGCTTCCCGGACCTGGCGGGTACATCGTGGCCATCGGCATCATCTTTTTTGCTTTTTCCACGGCCATTAGCTGGTCCTATTATGGCGACCGGTGCATAGACTATCTCTTCGGAGAAAAAATGGTGATGCCATACAGAATTCTGTACTGCCTGCTGCTGCCCATCGGTGCCTACGTTAAGCTGGCTACGGTGTGGACCATTTCGGATATATTCAATGCGCTCATGGCCTGGCCCAACCTGATCGGGCTCATATGTCTGAGTCCGGTCATAGTCCGCCTGACCAGGGAGTACTTCAGCGATCCCGGGCGGGTCTATCCGAACGTATAGTCCGTCCATACGTTTCGCCAACCCCTGAGCCGCTGTGCCGTGGTTCCCACAGGCGCCAAGCAGACGCATTATCCCAGATTCTTGATGAGGTGCCGCGCATTTGGGCCCCGGCCTGATGGCCGCCGGTCGCCGGGCAATGATTATTTTTTTGCAGTCTGGGTTGTTGTGTTTAATTTAATAGGTCAAGGTAGGGGCAGAAAGAATTGATGTTTTTATATTTTACAGGAGTGAGCCATGGAAGCGTTTAAACGGATAAGGGGAATTCTATCGGTTTTTCTGTTGTTGGTTTTGTGGCATACGCCGCTGTTTGCGGCTCCGGGCGTTGAGGCGCAAATCGGCCAGCAAAGGTATAAGGCCGGGGGAAAAATTGTTGTAACGGGTAAAATACCCGCCGGCGAGGATCTCTATATATCCATTGCCTCTGAACGGGAATTTGCCCCTGAAGATGCGGAAGGGGTCAATGAGATCAAAACCTTTCAGAGCGCAGTCGAGGCAAAGGGCTTTGAAATGGATACTGCGGTGCCGGTACTCTACTACATGCTGACGACCCATCCGGGGGCATTCGGTGACATTGAAAAGAAACGCTTTGGCGGGCCCTCATTTGCTAATGGGATCTATGGCACAACCATGTTCAGGCTGGCGGGATGGGACGAGCTGCGACCGCCGGTCAAAAATTTTCTGGGCCCTCTGGACAGTCAGGCGGAATGGGCATTTTACAAATACAACCATGAGACCTCCTATGGCATAAACACGGTCACCAAGGAGCGGACCCAGGTTGGTAAAGTCACTATTTTCGCCAGAAGCGTACTCGCTGACTACCAGAAAAGCGGCAATTACTGGGATGAAGGCACCCATATCGAATTAAACAGGAAGACCGGCGAGTTTACCGCCTCTTTTGATTCTTTTCGCCATACCCCCCCGGATACGAATTTCCATGTCTGGGTCAACGGCGAGTCCATCGGATCCTATCAGATAGCCGGAAATGGATTCTGGCTTTCAATGGGCGGCCGGTATATGAACCCGCTCTGGATTATCCTCGGTGCGATCCTGGTGGGCGCTTTCTTCTCCTTGATCGGCGCCGCCGGCGGTATGCTGATGGCCGCCTACCAAGTGATCGTGGTCAACACGATGGGGCCCGTCGGGTTAAATGCCGCCAATGTGTTGCGGCCTTCCAATGTCGCATTGACCCTGTTTTCCCCGCTTGGCTCTTTCTATCGTTATGCGGTAAAGGAGCACCGGGTGGCCTGGCCTATAGGTATCTCCTTTGCCATTGGTATCCTTATCGGCTCTGTCTGGCTCGGTCAATATGTCACCCAATTTCTACCAATGGCCTCTTATAAGGAATGGCTGGCCGTCCTGGTCGTTCTTATGGGCATCCGAACCCTTTACGAACTCTCCCCGCGGGTGATGGAAAAGCGGAAAAACATTCAGGCCATGACCCAGAAGTTCAACGAGGAGGTGCAGCGGGCCAAGGAAGAGGGCCGGGCGGCCAACATGGGCCGCATCGAGCCTATCTCCCACGGCGGCAGCAAGCTGATCAACTACCGCTTTAAGTTCTGGGGCGAGGAGTTTAAGATCAATCCGTTGCTATTCGGTATTATCGGTCTGGGCGTGGGTATTGTGTCCCGGTGTTTCGGTATCGGCGGCGGATTTTTGCTCACCCCGCTTATGACGATGATTGGCGCCCTGCCCATGTATGTGGCCGTGCCGGTATCCCTTGTGGGCAGCAGCTTCAGCAGTATCGGTTCTTTTGTCGGCTACCTCTTAAGCGGATACCTGCCGGACCTATGGATCGCGCTGGCCATCATTATTGGCGGTTTTGTGGGCGGTACGATCGGCAGCCGGATGCAGAAGCTGTTCACCGAAGTTCAGCTCAAGATCATCCTCGCGGTGGTACTGTTCTTCCTGTTCTTCCGGTTTTTTAAAATCGAGGTTTGGATTTAGACCGGGCCCTCCCATGCGGCCGAAAGACCGGATCGAAAGGGCCAAGCCCTCGGATATAGAAAAAATTTAGAAATGGAAACGCTCTGGACGATTATAGCAAACGGTATCCACCATATTCAGGCCTGGCTGTTAAAAATCATAAGCCCCCTGCATATATTTGGGCCCGTATTGACTATTGCGGTTATTGCCGCACTGACGGTTTTTTTGGCCAGGTTTTTGACCCGGCGCTTTAAAACCCGGCGCTACAAAATTCTGGAGCGGGAGTTTTATTACTGGTACGATATCAAGCAGCAAGCCTTGAAGCTGAAAGCAGCCGATCCGGAAAAGGCCCGAGAGCTGGGTATAAATATTGATAAGGGCAAACTAAACGAGGCCTACTATAACTATTTTTTTGAGGGCCTGTTAAACAACCTGCTGACCATTTATATGCCGATTTTTTCCATGCTCGCCTTTGTCAATGACACATACCGGCCGAAGGCTCTGGAGGCCATGTTCGGGCAAAGCTGCCTGTTCCGCCTTCCTTGGGTAGACGGCAGCACATATCCTGTCGGTTCGGCGTTCTGGTTCGTTATATGCGTGATTGGCGCCTACGCGGTTTTCTTCGGGTTCCACAGCTTGAGAAAGCGGTATGGAAAACGATACCCGATCGGGGGCCGTCGCCCGGAAAACAGTTTCTGAAAGCGGAGCCGGATCTTTCGGCAAAAATCGTCTATGGAGTAAGAGCAATGAGCAAATATTTTCTTTTTCAGGATCAAAAAAAATGCATTGGCTGCATGGCCTGCGTGGTGGCATGCAAAGCCCGACAGGCCCTGCCGCCGGGTCCACAGCCCTGCCTTATGGTTACTGTCGGGCCGCAATGGGTGGGAGAGCAGCCGAGAACCGCTTTTACCTTCATGCCCTGTTTTCATTGTGAGAATCCCTGGTGCGTCGCCGCTTGTCCGACCGGCGCCATGCATCAGCGAGAAGAAGACGGTATCGTTACAGTGGATCCGAACCTGTGCGTAGGATGCAAGACCTGTATGTCAGCCTGTCCCTGGGGGGCACCCCAATGGAACCCGGAAACGGGGAAGGTCGTTAAATGTGACTTATGTTACGATCGGATTGAAGCCGGACTGGAACCGGCCTGCGTTACCGTATGCCCGACCCGGTGTCTTCATTTCGGAACGCCGGAGGAAATCCCGGAAATTCGTCGTGAACGATACGCCAGGGCACGGGCTCAGGAAGAGCTATAGAACAGGCCTCGAGAGGCCTGGTATTGAGGAACCGTAATGGATGAGAAGCGCTGCAGAGTCAGAACGACGCACGATTGGCTGAAAGCCAGGCTGCAATCCAGGGAGTTGACCCATCCCCGCTGTCAGCAGAAAGCTTCGGAGATCTTCGATCTGATTTATGATGTCTCCCAGGGAACGGCCGGGGACGCCCATTTGGCGAGTATCCTCGAGTTGGCGGATCAACTGGTATCCGAGGCGTTGACGCCTGAATGCCGGGACTTGGGCGAAGAAATACGGAAGCGGGTACTGGCTGACCGGGAAGTATTTGAGAGTCATATCCAGACACATACCTGTCCCACCGGTGATTGCCCCATGTTGACGCCGGCTCCCTGTCAGATGGCTTGCCCTGCGGGTATCGACATTCCATGTTATCTCATGCTCATTGCACAGGGCCGTTATGCGGAAGCCATTGAGGTTATCCGTAAAGACAACCCTTTTCCCTGGACCTGCGGGTTGATCTGTACTCATCCTTGCGAGTTCATGTGCGTTCGGGGGCGTATGGATAGTCCGATCGCGATCATGGATTTAAAGGGCTTTGCGGCTGAAAAAGCGATGTCGGCCATGGAATACAGGAATCCGCCGAAGATGCCGGATAACGGCCGCAAGGTTTGTATTATCGGCGCCGGACCGGGGGGGTTGACCGCCGCTTATTATCTGGCGCTCAATGGATACCGGGTTACCGTGATCGAGGCCTTGCCTGTTGCCGGCGGTATGATGATGGTGGGTATTCCCAGATACCGGCTTCCACGTGAAGTCATTGACCGGGAGGTCAATATGATCCGGGAACTGGGCGTTGATATTCGGTTGAATACAAGAATGGGAAAAGATATTGCATTCGGAGAACTCGAGTCCGAAGGGTTTCAAACCTACCTGTTGGCCATTGGGGCCCATGGTTCATATAAGTTAAAAATTCCCGGAGAAGATGACTACCCGGAGGTGTTTTCCGCAGTGGACTATTTACGCCGGGTCAGTCTGGGGGATCATATGCGGCCCGGCAGGCGTGTAGCCGTCGTCGGCGGGGGCAATGTCGCCATTGACGCAGCCCGAACCTCTCTGCGGCTGGGTTGCGAGGAGGTCATCATCCTCTATCGCCGGACCCATGACCAGATGCCGGCCCACGATGAAGAGGTCGTTGAGGCGGAAGAAGAGGGCGTGCAGTTTTCCTATTTGACCATTCCCACAGAGATCGTGGGAGAGAATGGCCATGTCACCGGCATCGTCTGTATGCGGGCTGAACTCAGTGAACCCGATGAATCCGGCAGACAGCGGCCGGTACCGGTCGAGGGAAGCGATCATGTGCTGCCGGTGGATGTGGTTATTCCGGCAATTGGCCAAGAGGTCAAGGGGGCCGGTCTGGAAGCTTTTGAAGAGGTTGGGTGGAGTCGGCGCAATACCCTCCGCGTCAATACCGTTAGTATGCAAACCCATCAGGCCGGTATTTTTGCCGTAGGCGATGCAGTGACCGGTCCGGCTACAGTGGTTGAAGCCATTGCCGGGGGCAAGAAGGCGGCCTTTGCTATTCATCGTTATTTTGAGGGCATCCCCCAGCCGGAGCTGCCGCCCGTGCCGGTTCGCCGCTGCCGGATGGACTACTGCCAAATGTCGGCCGGTATAAAAATGGATCTTAAACGTCCGCAGGTGCCTTTTCTCGGAAATGACCGCCGGCGCATCACGTTTCAGCAGGTTCGATTGGGACTGGACGAGCCCCGGGCCCAAAACGAGGCCAGGCGTTGTCTGCGCTGTGACGTATGTAATCGCTGCGGCCAGTGCGTTTACATCTGCCGGGAAAAAATGGGGGTCGACGCCCTGCAGTTGGGGTATATGGACTTTGACAATCCCGGGCCGACTGATTTGAAAATTACCGCTGAACGGTGTATCGCCTGCGGCGCCTGCGCCAACAACTGTCCGACAGGGGCCATGCAAATCGAAGACAAGGACGGCGAACGGATTCTGTCCCTATGCGGCACCGTCCTGAACCGTTTGAAACTCGAGTATTGTGAAGTTTGTGGCGCCGTATTGGGACCGGCCCGCTACCATGACTATATCATGCGCCGGGTCCGGGAGATCAGCCCGTCGCTCGTTGGAAAGCGGATCTGCCTGGACTGTGCCAGGCGGGCCAGCGCTCAGATGCATGCGGAGATCGCGCCTCCAAAAGGGCGGGAGTGAATCTTTGATGGCTGCGGAATAAGCCGCTTCTAAGTAATTTGAAAATATATATTAATATTCCAGAAGCTTAGCTCTCTGTCATTGCGAGGAGCGAAAGCGACGAGGGATCTTGTTTGTCAAAGATTTCTCGCTGCCGCTCGAAATGACAAAATTGGATGAATCGTCTCAGTGCCCTCAAGCATACAGTAAAACCTAAATTGAGCGTTTCAAATTTTTTGATTTAAAAAATGATCCAATATCCTAAAAATAAAATAAAAATTGATGGCTTCGTAAAAAGTCCAATATCTGTGTTGCGCTGCATCCCTCGGAATTTCACGTACAGCTAAGTACGCTGCATTCCTCGGGATTTTGCGCGCCTTGATCTTGAACTTTTTACTTTGCCATCTTTAAACTGACTTTTTACGAGACTGTCAAAATTAAATCTTCAAAAAATTGAAACGCTCATTTTAGGTTAGAGTTACTTTCTGCAAAAATGCCGCCGCGGCGGAATAAATCGCTTCTTACGAGGTTGTCAAAAAATTGCTCAGCAATTGATGAAAATTGACCCCTATCCCCTCTTCGTCTTTTCGGATGATATCACCTGTCACCTTTACCTGCTCATTGGCATCCGGATGCTTGAATGTCAGAATGACAGGATCGCCTGTATGGATATCCGTTGTGTCTTCGTGGGAGGCTTCTATAAGCATACCGGTGGGACTGATATTTTTAATAAACCCGTCATATAGGCGTTCGTTTACGACGTATTGTACCGACATAAAGTATTGCTTGCGGGGATAGTCGCGTTTGGATGGGGACTGACGGGCTTCTAGTTCAGCGAGCATTGTCTCGCGCTCTTCCACGGGCATCTTGAGGATCAAGCCGAACAGTTTGGCGGTTATGGCGGAAATGTTGGATTTGCCTATATACGGTGGGTTGCTCATTTTCGAGGCCTTTGTTAGGGTGAAATCAACTTTTTTTAATTAAATATCAGAGATTTTAACACCTGTCAACTATATAATACGATATCAGGGGCGTACCATAATGAGCGCACGCCCTGCTGCCGAAACAGGGAGACGATATCTCTTGACATCGATTTTAAAACCGCGGGTATCGTATTTTTTCCCACCCGTTTGGATCCACCGGTCGTTCTTTAATTCATCGATTTCTGCCTGATAACTGTCTCCCTTCATGGCAATCAACCGCCCATTTTTTTTAAGAAGCGGCAGGGCCAGGCGGATCAAATCTTCCAATGAGGATACGGCCCGCGTTATTACGACATCAAAGCCTTCCCCCTGGCCGATCATGTCTTCTGCCCGTATATGCCGGGCTTCAATACCCTTGAGCTTTAATTGCCGGATCACATACTTCAGGTAATTGATTTTTTTTCGCCTGCCGTCAATCAGGGTCACAGCCAAATCGGGATAAACGATTTTCAAAGGGATGCCGGGGAATCCGGCGCCCGTGCCCAGGTCCAGAACCGTTGATGCGCGCGGCATGAATTGGCCCGGGAAAATGGAATCGAAAATCAATTTGTCGGCAATTTCTTCCGGATCGGAGATGGCGGTGAGATTAACCGTTTGATTGGCGGCCATCAACTCTTTAGTCAATTGTTCCAGAAGTTCCACTTTTTCATCATTTGCTTCCGTATCCCCTCCCCGGTTTCCGGAACTCAGCATCTGCTGCAGCCGGTCTTTATAACTTATCCCGTTATCCATATTAAAAATTTTACATCTAATGCTTGATGGCTTCGTAAAAAGCGATTTATATCGCAGCCGCGGCATTTTTGCAGAAAAGTAACTTGCGACCGTCTTACGCTTACTCTTTTGCGACAGGTTAAAGGCATTGAGGCACTGAGACGATTCATCCAATTTTGATGGCTTCGTAAAAAGTCCAATATCTGTGTTGCGCTGCATTCCTCGGAATTTCACGTACAGCTAAGTACGCTGCATTCCTCGGAATTTGCGCGCCTTGATCTTGAACTTTTTTCTTTGCCATCCCAAAATCGACTTTTTACGAGATTGTCAATTTTGTTATTTCGAGCGGCAGCGAGAAGTCTTTAACAAACAAGATCCCTCGTCGCTTTTGCTCCTCAAAATGACAGAGGGCTAAGCTTCTGGAATATTAATATATATTTTCAAGTTACTTAGTGCCCGAACGAAAACCAGGATTTTTTGTCAAGATCAAGGAAGGCGAAAATTTTAACCGCAGACATACTCAAGTATTTTGAGGATTAAAATTTGAGCCTGACACAGGTATTGGCGAAAAAGACGGTTTTCGTTCAGGCACTACTTAGAAGCGACTTATTCCGGGACTGGCCTGGATACGGGAAAGACCATCATTGCTGGAATCAGTTCTACGTTTAGCCGAATGGCGCTGCAGGAAGCTATTCTTTCAGCCTGGTAATAAAATACTCGCTGATCTGCTGTTTGGACACATTGTATGCCGGGTGCAGATGGGATATATCATCATCGGCGATGTCGTCCACATATATTAAAGCCATTGAAAAAAGTTTATAATTCAATCCCTCCAGAAACCTCAGGGCACTTCGGTAAAGCTCTTCCAGAGGCATTTTAAACGACAAGACGTAAAGGTCATAATAATCCCTGTAAGTTGCTCTTAAAAAGAGCGTGTGAACCTTCATGCCCGCAAGTTGTTGCAATGCCGCAATATTTAGCCCGGAAATTTTTTCAGGTTTTATAAAATTCCACTTTGCATTAAAGAAAGTAACTTTAACGCCTTCATAAATCAAATCCAGTTGATTGCGATCATCATTTATAATCTCATAGCTTTTGCCCTGGAAAAATTCAATTATTCGACTTTTATCAAAATTATCCGCGAATGTGAAAAAATCTAAATCTTCACTGAACCGATGACACAGCCGCATGGATAGAGCAGAACCACCGACAATAACATAATCGGATAAAAAATCAGCTTCAGCCGAAAGTTTTGTCAGTACCTGCTGCGTCCCGGGAAGCAAGCATTCTAAGTTTATTTCCCCTGTCATCACCCTTTCTCTCCTGCTTAAGCCGCTCAAGATTAGTATCAAAAAAAATTTTTGCCAAATAGAAATTTAATTTCCTGAACCGATCATCAAATACCAGGCGTTTGATCCAGACCTCTCGGAGGTAGAGTTTATCATAACAGTTGAAAAGCACTTTTATATCTTCAACATCCCCGTACTTCAGCACGGTTTCCACCAGTATGGCGGAATCGATTTCATCCAGTGAAATCTCCTTGGCGTAACTCCAGAAGAAGTTTTTTGACTTCATTTTTTCAAAAAGACCGGCGAGCTTTGAATCCATTGCTTTCCATTCCTACAATTGATATAACATGAAAAATTTTAAAATTGATGGCTTCGTAAAAAGCAATTTATTGCGCCGGCGCCCCATTTTTGCAGAAAGTAACTCTGAAAAGCGTCCGCATTGTCATTTCGAGCGGTAGCGAGAAATCTTTAACAATCAAGATTCCTCGTCACTTTCGTTTCTCGCAATGACAGCAGCGGAAGC
>JAGXLR010000105.1 GCA_018334555.1 Desulfobacterales bacterium | reverse complement strand
CCGGCTCTATCACGCCGGTACCGGGTGGGGTCGGTCCCATGACGATTACCATGCTGATGCGCAATACCCTGAATTCATTAAAATACCAGTTGGGCCTGATGGAATAGTCAAACGCTCAATTTAGGTGTTAGTTTTGTCATTCCGAGGAGCGAAAGCGACGAGGAATCTTAATTGGTAAAGATTCCTCGCTGCCGCTCGGAATGACAGCGAGGGAAAGCTTTTTGTCGTTGTAAGGGGTAAATAGCGCAAGCCCTTATTCCGCCCCGGATGGCATCGATACTTGACATTTTGATATTTATGCAGATATTATTCATCTGATATGAATCGACGGCTGACCATATTTGTCTATGATGATATCGGATCATTTGTAAAATTAAAGCTCCTAACCAAAAAACGGCTTTATGGTTTAGGGGGGGTGGCCCTGGTATTTATTTTGGCCTTCGGGTTCGTCCTGTTTCATTATGGCCGTTTGCTTTCTGATGATGCGGATACATGCGAACTAAAACGAGAGATTTCAAACCTGAGATCCGTTGTCGCGCAGCGGGACAGCCAGATTGCCCGTTTTACGGCCAAAATCGATACCCTTCAGATGAAAATGATCAAGCTGGACAGGTATGAGCAGAAAATTCGTCAGATCGTCGGTAAAGAGGCAAAAGGGGAGAAGCTGGAATCCTATGGTATCGGCGGAACCTCTCTGGCGGATATTTCGGCCGATTTTCTCTCATCCGAACAATATCACGAAATGATCAGCGGGATCGACCAGTCGGTTGAATCCCTGGATGAGGCGACCGAAAAACAGACAACTCAGTTCAAGTCGTTATGGAAGACGCTCAAAGCGTTAAAGCATCTCGAGGCGGCCACGCCATCGATTCGGCCGGTTGACGGCGGTTGGGTTTCATCCGAATTCGGGTATCGGGATTCTCCGTTTACCGGTAAACGGGAGTTTCACTCCGGCGTGGATATCGCGTGCCGGCAGGGGACCCCCATCAAAGCCACGGCTGATGGCAAAATTTTATTTGCAGGCGTCAAAGGGCTGCTGGGAAAAACAGTGGTCATCGATCATGGGTTCGGGATTAAGACGCGATACGGTCATATGCGTCATATAGGGGTCGATTGCGGCCAGAGCGTCATAAAAGGCGATATTATCGGGGAGATCGGCAGCACCGGAAGAGCCACCGGCCCCCATATCCATTATGAAGTCCGGTTAAACGATGTGCCGGTGGATGCAGAGAAGTACATGAACCAGCGCGTTGCCCAGCACTGAACTCCTTTTTTGCCTACCCGCGGTTTTTCTGATAAAATAATGTGAATGGCTTTGTAGATACTGACGATCCGGTTATACTGCGCTATTTTTGCCGAAAGCGGCCGGAAAAAACGATTTAAAAGCCGTCCATGCCGTCATTTCAAGCGCCGGCGGAATCTTTGAAAAATGAGATGCCGCATGGCCTGCGCTACCCGGAATGACAGCAATGGAAGGCAGCAGAATAAAACCTTTTTAAGGACAAACAGGCATATGCAACTGGGTACGGCGACGAATAAATTTCTGATGAAGCTGTTTGGCAGCCGGAATGAACGGGTCTTGCGGAGATACTACCCCATCGTGGATCAGGTCAACGAATGGGAGCCGCAAATCCACGCCATGAGCGACGATGATCTGGCGGCCCAAACGCAGCGGTTCAAAAAACGCTATAACGCGGGCGAAACACTGGATGACCTGCTGCCCGAGGCGTTTGCCACCGTTCGCGAGGCCTGCTGGCGGACGCTCGGTATGCGCCATTTTGACGTGCAGCTGATCGGCGGCGTGGTGCTGCATGAAGGCTGTATCGCGGAGATGAAAACCGGGGAAGGAAAAACCCTGGTGGCCCCACTGGCCGCCTATTTGAATGCCCTTACGGGTAAAGGGGTCCATATCGTCACGGTCAACGATTACCTGGCCAACCGGGATGCGGAATGGATGGGCCGGATCTATCATTTCCTGGGGCTCACCGTGGGCTCCGTTGTCCACGGTATGGACGATTATGAGCGCAAAGAGGCCTATAATGCGGATATTATATACGGCACCAACAATGAATTCGGGTTTGACTATCTCCGCGATAATATGAAGTTTGATCCGGAAACCCTGGTGCAGCGGGAACTCTATTTCGCCATCGTCGACGAGGTGGACAGCATTTTAATCGACGAGGCCCGAACCCCGCTGATTATCTCCGGCCCGGCTGAAAAATCGACGCACCTTTACTATCAGGTCAACAGCATTATCCCCTCATTGGCGGCCGAGACCGACTATACGGTGGACGAGAAGGCCAAGTCCGCCATGTTGACCGAGGACGGCGTGGCCAAGGCGGAGCATCTCTTGAATGTGGACAACCTATATGACACCAAAAATATTGACCTGCTCCATCACGTCAATCAGGCCTTAAAGGCCCATACCCTGTTTAAGCGCGACGTCGACTATATCGTCAAGGAAGGCGAGGTGATTATCGTCGACGAGTTTACGGGGCGCCTCATGCCGGGCCGCCGATTCAGCGAGGGGCTGCATCAGGCGCTGGAGGCCAAGGAAAAGGTTAAAATCGAGAACGAAAACCAGACGTTGGCCACGATTACGTTCCAGAACTATTTCCGGATGTATGACAAGCTAAGCGGCATGACCGGTACCGCAGATACCGAGGCGGCGGAGTTCAGTAAGATCTATAACCTGGATGTTGTCGTGATTCCCACCAATGAACCCATGATCCGGGTGGACCATTCGGATGTGATCTATCAGACCAAACGGGAGAAATACGAGGCCGTGCTTGACGAGATCGCCGCGCTCTATAAAAAAGGCCAGCCGGTGTTGGTGGGGACGGTCTCCATTGATGTGTCCGAGGAGCTGAGCCGCCGGCTGAAAAAGCGGGGGGTGCCGCATAATGTCCTGAATGCCAAAAACCATGAGGCGGAGGCTGAAATCATCGCCAACGCCGGACAGAAGGGGTCGGTAACCATTTCCACCAATATGGCGGGCCGTGGGACCGATATTAAACTGGGCGAAGGCGTTGTCGAACTCGACGGCCTGCATATTCTGGGTACCGAACGCCATGAGAGCCGGCGGATCGACAACCAGCTGCGGGGACGGTCCGGACGGCAGGGGGATCCCGGATCTTCCAGGTTTTATTTGTCCCTGGAGGATGATTTGCTGCGTATTTTCGGGGGTGAACGGATATCCGGGTTCATGAATCGCCTGGGGATAAGCGAAGGCGAGCCGATCGAGCATAAAATGATTTCCCGGGCCATAGAGAATGCCCAGAGCAAGGTGGAGGACCATAACTTTCAAATCCGTAAACAGCTTCTGGACTTTGACGATGTCATGAACCAACAGCGGGAAATGATTTATAAACATCGCCAGCAGGCCCTGGGCAAAGAAAGCCTGCGGCCGGTAATCGAGGAAATGATCGGGGAAAAGGCCGGGGATATCGTTGAAGCCAATACGGATGAAAAAACGCCCGCTTCAGAATGGGATATAAAGGCGATAGAGGATGCGGTGTTCGAGCAGTTCAATTTTCGGTTGAATATCCACCCGGAGACGGTGGCGGACTTGAATCCGGAGAGACTGGCCGACTGGATTCAGGATGAGGCCCTCGGCATTTACGAGAAAAAACGAGAGACCGTCGGCAGCGAGGATTTCCGGCAAATCGAGCGGATCGTTATGCTGCAGACCGTGGATAACCTCTGGAAGGATCATCTCCTGTCAATGGATCACCTGAAAGAGGGGATCGGGCTTCAGGGCTATGCCCAGCAGGATCCGTTGTTCGTGTACAAAAAGGAAGCCTTCGAAATGTTTCAGGATCTGATCAGCCGGATCAAGGAGGAAACCCTCCAGATCCTGTTCCGTATCCAGCTATCCGACGCCAGTGAGGCCTCCGAGATGTCCCAGCCCGATGAGCAGGAGATGACATTCTCGCACGGCGATGAGGGACAGCAGAAAAAGAAACCGGTGAGGCGCTCCGGCGAGAAGATCGGCAGAAACGATCCATGCCCCTGTGGCAGCGGGAAAAAATATAAGAAGTGCTGCGGCCGGTAGTTTTGTCCCAAATCATCTGAAAGTATTTCACCCGGGGGCCCCGGGACCGAGACTAAAAGCAACTTCTGTGATAGGTTAAAGGTCCTGAGGCATTGAGGCATTGAGGCGCTGAGGCGCTGAGGCACTGAGGCGCCCATACGGTTTTGTCATTTCGAGCGGTAGCGAGAAATCTTTAACAAACAAGATTCCTCGTCGCTTTCGCTCCTCGGAATTTTGTAATTTTTACGCCATCATCCGTTGTTTTCCCGTTTATACCGAAGGTTTTTCAAAGGGCTTGAATTCCTGCACGGATTCTTTATAATAGGTAGTAGGCAATGGCATCATTTGAAAACGTGTTTATATTCTTTATGAACCATTTTTATACAAATCGTGCCCGAACGGAAGGCGCCCCTTTCGTTATGGCACCCAACCAATGTCACCGGGAGGTTTACGATGACCGGGTACGACCCGGAGACAGAAGAAGAAATAGCTTCCGAGACCGAGCAGGAGGTCGAGGAACCGCCCATGTACCGCGTGTTGCTCCACAACGATGATTACACGACGATGGAGTTTGTTGTGGAACTTTTGATGCATATATTCAACAAATCGCTCGAGGAAGCCACCCGGATTATGTTGAATGTCCATCGCAACGGTATGGGCGTATGCGGCACTTATACTTATGAAGTGGCGGAAACCAAGGTGGAGATGGTGCATCAGATGGCAAGGGAACGGGGGTTTCCGTTAAAAAGCACGATGGAGAAGGTATAACTCATATGATCAGTAAAGGTCTTAGCGCAATATTGAGCTATGCGGTTAAAGAAGCCCGTAAAAGGCGCCATGAATATGTGTGCGTAGAGCATATTCTCTATGCCATCGTTCACGACAGCGGTGGGATTGAAATCATTGAAAGCTGCGGCGGCAATATTGAAAACATTCAAAACGAGCTGGAGCAGTTTTTAAATGAAAAAATGGAGCGGGTGCCCGAGGACCAGGAGTATGTCCTTCAGCAGACCATGCGGTTTCAGCGGGTCATCCAGCGGGCGGTCAACCATGCCCGATCCGCTGAAAAGGACTCCGTATATATCGGGGATATCCTGGCCTCCATCCTTGAAGAGAAGAACTCCCATGCCGCCTATTTCATGGCTGCCGACGGCATTACCCGTCTGGATGTGTTAAACGTGATTTCCCACGGCGTTCGGGGCGAGCATTTCAAGGATGGCGAAAGCCCGGAAGGCGGGGTGGTCACCGAGAAGAAGGGCAAGAAAAAAACCGACCCGCTGGAAGCCTTTACCCTTGACCTGGTGGACCGGGCCACGAAGGGCAAGCTCGACCCCCTGATCGGGCGGGAAATCGAGATGGACCGGACCGTACAGGTGCTTTGCCGCCGGCGTAAAAACAATCCGGTCTTCGTCGGCGATCCCGGCGTCGGTAAAACCGCCATGGCCGAAGGGCTGGCCCAGCGCATCGCCGAAGGCGAGATGCCGGAAATATTGGCGGATGCCAGGATCTATTCCCTGGATCTGGGGGCCCTGCTGGCCGGCACCAAATATCGCGGGGATTTTGAACAGCGGTTGAAGTCGGTCATCGCATCATTGCAGAAAAAAAACAATGCGATACTCTTTATCGACGAGATCCACACCATTGTGGGCGCCGGTGCGACAAGCAGCGGCTCCATGGACGCCTCCAATATCCTGAAGCCGGCCCTCGTCACCGGCGAGCTGCGTTGTATCGGGTCGACCACCTATGAAGAGTTCAAGAATTTTTTTGAAAAGGACCGGGCATTTTCCCGCCGGTTTGAAAAGATTGAAATCGCCGAGCCCTCCACCGCGGATTCAGTGAAGATATTGAAGGGGCTGAAACGCTACTACGAGGCGCACCATCAGATTGAATATACGGAGAAATCTCTGAAATCGGCGGCGGAGCTGTCGGCCAAGTATATGAATGAACGGTATCTGCCGGATAAGGCCATTGACGTGATCGACGAGGCCGGGGTCCTGCTTCGCCTGACCGGCGGGTCCAACCGGAAGCGGGTTCAGCCCTCTGACATCGAAAAGGTGATCTCCAAGATGGCCCGCATCCCAACGGAGAGCGTGAACTCCTCGGATCGGAGCAGCCTGGAAAACCTGGGCGAACGGTTAAAGGCCAAAATTTTCGGCCAGGACTCCGCGATTGAATCCCTGGTTCAGGCGATAAAGCGCTCGCGCGCCGGTCTTTCGGCCCCCGAGCGGCCCATCGGCTCGTTTCTTTTTACCGGTCCCACCGGCGTCGGTAAAACGGAGGTGGCCCGCCAGATTTCTTATCAGCTGGGCATTCAGTTCCTCCGGTTCGATATGAGTGAATACATGGAGAAACATGCCGTTGCCCGGCTGATCGGTGCCCCGCCAGGCTATATCGGGTTTGACCAGGGGGGCCTGCTGACCGACCAGATCCGTAAAAATCCCTACAGCGTCCTTTTGCTCGATGAGATCGAAAAGGCGCACATCGATATGTATAATATCCTGCTGCAGGTCATGGATCATGCGGCATTGACGGATAACAACGGCAAAACCGCCGATTTTCGAAATGTCATTCTGATTATGACCTCCAATGCGGGGGCCAGGGAGATGGCCAGTACCTCGATCGGCTTCAGCAGTGATACCAATACCGATCCGGCCAGCAAGGGAAAACGGGCCGTGGAGCAGTTCTTCAGCCCGGAATTCAGAAACCGCCTGGATGATATCATCTCCTTTAACGCCTTGGACCTTGATATAATGGCCCGAGTGGTGGATAAGTTCATCAATGAGATGCGGCCCCAGCTGGCGGCCAAAAAGGTGAATCTCAGACTGTCCGACGCCGCCCGGCGTTGGCTGGCCAAAAAGGGCTATGATCCCCGCTTTGGCGCCCGTCCCCTGGATCGGGTCATGCAGAGAGAAATAAAAGATGTGCTGACCGATCAGATCCTTTTCGGCAAACTGGTAAAAGGCGGCGAGGTGTTTGTCAAGGTCAAGGATGACAGGCTGATATTCTCCTACTCATAGATTATGCCGATTTTTCGCCTGTCAGATAGGGTGTCATTTCCGCCCCCCCATTTTGCCGGTCGGGAAGGACTGTTGGCCGTGGGGGGCGATTTGAGCACCGAACGGCTCCTGCTGGCCTACCAGATGGGGATTTTCCCCTGGTTTTCGGATTGCGACCCTATTTTATGGTGGTCTCCGGATCCCCGTCTTGTTTTATACCCCTCCCATATTCATGTGCCCAAACGGCTCCGGCGCACGATCAGACAGGGCCGATTTACCGTATCCAGCGATACGGCGTTTAAGCGGGTGATTGAGCGCTGTGCCCGGATACGCATTGAGAGCGGGGAGGGCACCTGGATCACGGACGCCATGATCAAAGCCTACTGCCGTCTTTTTGATGCCGGCTACGCCCATTCAGTGGAAGCCTGGCAAAACGGGGCGCTCGTTGGCGGGCTTTACGGCGTCTCCCTTGGCGGCTGTTTTTTTGGAGAATCCATGTTTTCGGAGTTGGGCAACGCCTCCAAGGTGGCGCTGGTTTCCTTGTGCGTCTTCCTCCGGGAACACGGCTTTGATATGATTGACTGCCAGTTGACCACAGAACATCTGTTATGGATGGGCGGGGAGGAAATCAGCCGGTCGGATTTTTTGAAAAAGCTGCAAGCCTCGATGAAAAAAAAGACGCTAAGGGGGCCGTGGTCGATCCGGTTGCCGACCCGGATAAATTCTGGAAGGCCAAAATTTAGCGACGATTACCCCTTTAATCGTACAGGGCCGGTTTAAAAATCTCCAAACCAGCCGGGCGAAGGAGAGAGGACTATGACCCAAGAAACGAAGAGGAAGTTTTACCTAAAAGAGTTTAAGGCCATCAGCCACGCCATTGCGACCTATGAAGACTTCAATCTGCTGGTGAAACATCTGGCGGAGGGCGTCTGCCGAACGTTTAACATCCAGGGGGCCAGCATCATGGTCCTAGATGAAACCGAGGGCCAGTTTTTCCGGGTCAGCAGCTACGGCATCAGCCAGGAGTATCTCAACAAGGGGCCGGTTTTTGTCGATACAAAATATTGCACCCTGGACACCGGCGAGGTGGCGCTGGTGCAGGACCTGCAAAACGACAGCCGGGTGCAGTATCCGGAAGCGGCGAAAAAAGAGGGGCTGGCATCGCTGCTGGCCATCCCCATTAAATACAGAAACGCCACTATTGGCGTGATTCGGTTGTATAACACCGAGCAGATGGACATTAATGAGGAGGACATTAACTCCCTGTGCGTGCTGGGCAATCAACTGGGCGTGGTGATCGAAAACAACGGGCTGAAAAATTTCGTGGATCAAATAAAGATGGCCATCGACAGCCTGCCGCCGCGCATGTTCAAGGCCTGAACCCTTATGAATCAAGGGCCGATAACGGATACGACGGATTTTTTCGCCCTTGACTGCGGTGCAGAGATCCGTATCGGTGAGAGAACCTATCGGATTACCGGCTATGAAAAGGAGCAGCGCTTTGGCATGGAGGACCCGAAATACTGGGTCAAACGGGCCGTGGATACGGCGACCGGGGAGCACAAGATCATCAAGCTGGCGTTTTTCGAATCTTTTCAGACGTCCCTGGCCGGTGTTAAGATTAAATGCTTCCGCGATCCGGACAAAGAGGGGGCGATTCTGGAGCAGATGAGGGGTAACCCTGCCTTTATGCAGGGCGAGGCCTTTCATGACGAAAAAGGCAATAACATCCGGGTGCTGGAAAGAGTTCGGGGCGTGAATTTCTACACCCGCCTCGAAGCCCTGCAAATGGCGCATGAAAAATACTTTTTTGAATGTTTCCCCGCGATTTTAAAAAAACTGGGCCAAGCCTTCGAGGCCATAGAAAACCTCCATGCCCTGGGATTCAGGCACGGCGATATCCGTAATGACCATATTATCGTGGAGGCGGGTACCGACAACTATGTATGGATTGATTTCGACTATGACTATCATGCGCCCGAAAACCCGTTCAGCCTGGATCTTTGCGGAATGGGCAATATCCTGCTCTATGGCGCGGGGATGGGATTTTATGACATATATATGATCGCTTCGGATACCGGCAGATACAAGGATGCGCTTGACAGGCTCGATACCGGCGATTTTTCCATTATCGACAAGTCGCGTCTGATGAATCTTAAAAAGATCTTTCCATACATTCCGGACGAATTGAACAATATTCTGCTTCATTTCTCCAGGAAATCGGAAATTTTCTACGAGAACACCGGCGAGCTTCTTGAGGACCTGTACCGAGCGGTTGCCAGCTTAAACAAGGAGGAATAGCCTTGCAAACATCCATACTCGTCCCGTTGAATGACTCCGTTAGCTCCCAGGGGCTTCTTGATTTTATTATTCAAAAACTTCCCCTTGCCCCGGACGCAACCGTATTTACACTATTGCACGTCTTTCGCAAGCCGACTTCCGGCGAGGAGCTCATGGGAAAGAAATTCATGGAGGAACAGCCGGAAAGGTTCCGATCGCTTTTGGAGGATGCCAGAAACCGGCTGATCGAGGAAAAGGGGTTTAAGCCGGAGAATATTGAAATTACACTGTTGACGGAACCCTATCCATCCGTTACGGAAGGCATCATTGACTACTTCAACAAGGGCAGTTTTGATATCGTGGTAATCGGCCGCAAAGAGATGTCCAAGTCAGAGGAATTCGTGCTGGGCGATATAAGCGTCAAGCTGATTCGCTCCCTGGGCAAGACATCCGTACTGGTCGTTAAATCAGAGTAAGCAGGCGTCGTGGAGGCATCGGCATGGCCGCAAAAGGGGCGGTTTTTGAAAAAATATACCGGGATTACCTGGATCAGGTGGCCGCTCTGGATTTATCCGGAAAGGATGAAGTCCTGGGGATTCGCCGGACGACTGACGGCATTTGGATTCCCCTTTTCAACCGGGCGTTCTGTATCACCGAAGGCGGCATTTTGGACCCGCAGGGCCGGCAGCCGGTCCATGCGGTATGCGTGGCGTTATGCCGGTACTTGATTCTTTGCCCGGAAACGGTCCCGATGAATGGGACGCAATGGGTATCCTACCGGAATTTCAAGGATGCCGCGCCGTTTGCCGGTGCGTTTGCCAAAAACGCGGAGGCCGCCATAGCCAAAAATTTTACGGGCCAGACGGAGATGCTTGAGTCCGCATGCGGCAAGCTTGGGGGGAGCCGTATCGAGGCCGGCCTGTCCTATGATCTCACCATGCGGGTCTACGGTTTGCCGCGCGTGCCCCTGTTCCTATTGTTCAATGACGGTGACGAGGAATTCGCCGCCGAATGCTCCGTACTTTTTGAAAGGCGGGCCGAGCGGTTCCTTGATATGGAGTGCCTCGCCATTTTGGGCTGGCTGCTCTCCGACTATCTGGCTCAGGCCGCGGGTTGGGATTATGAGACGTTAATGTAAGAGGAATGCCAATGGGAAAAACGGTTGCGGAAAAAATATTTGATGCGCATTTTGTGGACAACCCGGCGGGCGATATCTCGGTGCTCCGGCTGGATGCGGTTTTCTGCCACGAAATTACGACGCCGGTGGCCATCAACGACCTGGTCCGCCGGGGAAAGGACCGGGTTTTCGATCCGTCAAAGATAAAGGCGGTCATCGACCACGTCACGCCGGCCAAGGATTCAAAGACCGCCCTTCAGGGTAAGATCCTACGGGACTGGGCCCGGCGGCATGATATCCCCGATTTTTTTGATATCGGCAGAAACGGGGTCTGCCATGCCATATTTCCGGAAAAGGGCTTTGCTCGCCCGGGATATACCATTATCATGGGGGATTCGCATACCTGCACGCACGGGGCGTTCGGGGCGTTCGCCGCGGGCGTGGGCACCACGGATCTCGAGGTCGGCATCCTAAGCGGGGTCTGCGCCTTCAAGTATCCCGGCACCATGAAGATCGAAGTGAGCGGTGAAATGCCCGCCGGCGTGTATGCCAAGGATCTCATCCTGGCCATTATCGGAGAGATCGGCGTAAACGGGGCTACCAATC
>JAGXLR010000104.1 GCA_018334555.1 Desulfobacterales bacterium | reverse complement strand
TTTGACAATCTCGTAAAAAGTCGATTTTAGGATGGCAAAGTAAAAAGTTCAAGATCAAGGCGCGCAAAATCCCGAGGAATGCAGCGTACTTAGCTGTACGTGAAATTCCGAGGGATGCAGCGCAACACAGATATTGGACTTTTTACGAAGCCATCAACATTTAATGGATGGGTACTACTCAGAAACCCTGTGTGTCATTTGAATTCAAGAAAAAACGGAAGCTGGAGGAATAAGGCATGACAAAGACATCCTGGGCGGGCTTGATTATTTTACTCAGCGGGGTTGTGCTCTACGGATTCAAGATGATCGAGCGGATGATGGCGCATTCGGGTCCCGGCGCCGGCACTAAGGTGAGCGGTCATATTTCGTTTATGGATGCCTTGGGCGGGCCCGGCAGCTTCGAATGGATCAGCAGTTTGCCCGCCGGATTTATGCAGAAATGGGTGGACTCATTTATTCATTTGCCCCTATTTCTGGTTTTAATCGGCCTGGGGGCCCTGATTATGATCATAAACGGCATATTCGCCAAGAAGTAGGTTTCTCCATACAGGAGGCAGACAAAAGAAGCGATTTTTCGGTCACACGCCGACTTACGGACGGCGGTATCCCGTATCCCGGTCCGCCTCCCGCATCATGTCATTGAGCAGGTTCTCGAAATCCCCCCGCATTTTTTCCAGATCGTCGTATGAAATATTTTTGGGTATGATCCAGGGCTCCCCGTACAAAACGGTCACCCGGCTGAATGGCAGGGGGATCAGGGGTTGGTCCCATGCTTTTTTTATGGTGATGGCCGGCCACGCCGAGGCCATGATGGGAAGCAGCGGCACCTCAGCTTCCTTGGCGAGTGCCAGCATACCTTTTTTAGCCACAAACCGCGGCCCCCGCGGACCGTCGAGCACAGTGGCCGCCTTTCGCACGCCCGGCTTTTTCAAAAAATCTACCATGGTTTTCAATGCCTCGAATCCGCCATGGCTCGATGAGCCCCGAACCGGGATTGTGCCCAGTTTCTCTGCAAAGTCGGCTAAAAGTTCGCCGTCTTTGGAGCGGCTGAACATGATCATGGGCCGCAGGGGGCCGAAGAACCAGACAAGAAATATGGCATTGCGGTGCCAGGTGGCACCGACCGTACCGCCTTTACCGGTGACATAGCGGTCATGTAAATCCTGCCCGATAATTTTTATCCGGCAGGTGGAAAACCAGATCTTTAATATGATTGTGGCCAAACTGACGATCAGGCGGGTTTTGATCGGGAGATTGGATTTCTCGGCATACTCAAGATGTCCGGGTGCAGTGGTGGCCCTCATTTTTTGGATTTCATGGCTTCCTGAAGTTTCTCCCCGAGGCTTCCCATGCCTGTCGAGGGGGTTTTTGATTGAGCGGCGGACGAATATTTCTGCAGATCTTTTTGATCCACCGCATCAGAGACGGCCAGCGTGATCTTTTTGTCCTGCGTATCAATGGCCTCGATTTTAACGGTAATGGCATCATCGGTTTTTAGCTTTTCGACCTCCTGGGGATACGGCGCCCGCTCGATTCTCGATTTGGGCAGCAAACCCGTGATGCCGGGCTCCAGGTAGATAAAATAGCCGAAATCCGCCTTTTTTTCGATCCGACCCTCAACCGTTTGTCCCA
Source organism: Desulfobacterales bacterium (assembly GCA_018334555.1). GTDB lineage: Bacteria > Desulfobacterota > Desulfobacteria > Desulfobacterales > Desulfosalsimonadaceae > M55B175. Next base: position 9,420 of record JAGXLR010000104.1, on the reverse strand, counting down.
CTTTCAGCCGGTTTTCAATGTCTATCCACGGATCGCCCTCGATATCCTTGATACTAAGTGACATCCTTTTTTTTGCCGGATCAATGGTTTTAATCATGACCGAGATTTGATCCCCCGGGCTGACAAGCTCTTCTGCCTTCATCACTCGCTTGATATGGCTCATCTCGCTGATATGCACCAGCCCCTCAACACCCGGCTCGACCTCGACAAAAGCCCCGAAATCCGCACATCTCGTGACTCGCCCCTGGACTTTGTCCCCGGGATGAAATCTTTCTGTAACGGTTGCCCATGGATCGCCGGTAACCTGCTTGGCGGAGAGGGATATTTTGATTCCCCCGGCCTTGGCATCGGCCTGTTCAATCGAAAGGATCTTGACCGGAATGGAATCGCCGGTCGATACGACTTCAGCAGGGTCATCGAGCCTGGACCAGCTGAGCTCTGATATATGAACCATGCCTTCAACTCCGGGGTTCAGTTCAACAAACGCCCCATATGGCATTATTTTGGAGACCCTGCCGTTTATGACATCGCCCGCATTGACCTGTTCCAGAAATTTTTCCCTTTCCTCGGCAAGCAGCCGTTCGAGGTGACGGCGGCGGTTGACGACAATATTTCGCCCCTTCTCCTCAATTCGGTCGATCAAAAATTCCAATGTGGCGCCCACATAGGTTTCCGGCTTCTCGACATACACGACATCCATCTGGCTGATGGGGCAGAAACCGGTTTTTCCCATCACCTGAACACGAAAGCCGCTTTTACAGGTTTCCGTCACCTTGCCTTCAACCGGGATTTTGTTTTGAAGGGCTTCATAAAGGAGCTCGGCGCTGCCCGAAGCGCCTATGGCTTTTGAAAGCTGAATCTCACCGTCGCCGATGGAGACGACATAGAGATCCAGTCTATCCCCCACCTTGTAAGGCAATTCGCCGTTTTCATCGACGAGCTCGGATTTTTCAACAACCCCGTCGATCTTGCTTCCTGTATTGAGAAAGACGTTGTCCTGGCCGATGACGATAATTTCGCCTGAAATTTTGTCCCCCACCCGGATATCCGGGCTCATGTCGGTCATATAGGATTCGAAAAGCGTCTCGAAATTTTCATTCTCATTGGGGTCCTGGTTTTCTTTTTCGTTCGGGTTTTCCAAATCATTTTCCGCCATTTATGACTCTCTCCTTGATTTTAATCCACAACATTTCTCCCTCTTTTACCAGTATCCGGCCGGGCTTGCAAGCGGTATCGGATGCGCCCGGTGGCTGAAGCCATGACGGGTTTTGGCCGGGGTAGGCGGCATTTGCACAATTAGCCGTAATTTATTATATTTTTGATAAAAGCGATATGCTATGACGAATAAAGGAGGGAATAACAAATGAAATGTGCGCATTGTGGTGCTGAGATAAATGCGGATGAGGCCATGGCCGTCGGCGGCCAAAAGGTGTGCGAGGACTGCTACATCGATTTGGCGGCGAAGCCAAAGGCTTGTGACCCCTGGGCGGTTTACAGCGCCCAAAACCTATCCCCGGAGCATATTACGGTAAGCGAGAGGCAGGCCCAAATTATGGATTACCTTGAGAAAAACGGTCCCACGCCGCCTGAAAAGCTGGCGGCGGACTTAAACCTGAGTATGGACGACTTTGAACGGGAAATGGCCCCGCTTAGGCATATGGAAAAGGTCCGGGCGCAGCTGCAGGACGGCCGGAAAGTGATCTGTCTGTGGGCGGATGCGGCATGCTGAAGGTAACGAACCAGGTCATCATACCGGATGCCGAACTCGAATTTCAGGCCATACGTGCCCAGGGGGCGGGCGGCCAGAATGTAAATAAGGTTTCCACAGCGATACATCTGCGCTATGATATCAAATCATCATCGCTGCCCGGGTTCTATAAAGAAAAACTATTGGAATCGAATGATCAGCGGATTTCAAAAGACGGGGTAATCATAATCAAGGCTCAGACCTATCGCAGCCAGCAAAAGAACAAGGAGGATGCCCTCAAGCGGTTAAAGATACTAATCAAAAGGGCCTCAAGCGAACGAAAAAAGCGGAGGCCAACTAAACCGCCGCGCCGCTCGCGGGAAAGACGGCTGGCGGCCAAGGCACAGCGGGGACGGCTGAAGGCGCTGAGGGGAAGGGTCGACAGCGAAAAGACATAAACCCGAGGGAATCAAAAGTTTAGTGCCTCAGTGCCTTTACCCGGCAGTAAAAGTTACTTATAGGTTCGGTGCCGGGCCTCGGCCCGGGGGGGTACTTCTAAGGAATTCGACAATATTTAATATTATTTTAGATGCTTTCGCTGCTGTCATTCCGAGGAGCGAAAGCGACGAGGAATCTTGTTTGCTAAAGATTTCTCGCTGCCGCTCGAAATGACAAAATTGGATGAATCGTCTCAGTGCCTTCAAGCATACAGTAAAAGTTACTTATAGGTTCGGTGCCGGGCCTCGGCCCGAGGGGGTTACTTCTAAGGAACTTCAGGTTTTTACAAAGCCATAATCTATAGAAAGGAAGCTTTTCAATGAGCGACAAGGTTGTTTATGGGCCGGTGCCGTCCCGACGGTTGGGCCGATCATTAGGCGTTGATCTCGTTCCTTACAAGATTTGTTCATATGATTGTATCTATTGCCAGATCGGACGGACGCCGTCGCCCACGACTGAGCGTAAACCTTACGTTGGCGTTGATAAAGTGGTTGGTGACGTTCTAGATAGGCTTAGCGAGGATGTCTATCCGGATTACATCACGCTGGGCGGCTCCGGCGAGCCGACGCTAAACAGCGATATCGGTGAAATCATCAGGCGTATCAAGTCGCGCACCGATATACCGGTCACCGTTTTGACCAACGGCTCCATGCTGAGCGCCGGTGAAGTCAGGGCGGCGGTGAACTCGGCCGACGTCGTTTTGCCGTCGTTTGATGCGTGCACGGCGGAAATGTTTAAAAAGATAAACCGGCCCTGCCCTGAAATCGGGTTCGAGGAAATGGCCGAGGGGCTTGTTCAGTTTCGGGAGGAATATACCGGACAGATTTGGGTGGAAATCTTTTTAATCGATGGCATGAACACATCGGATGCGGATATCGAAGGGTTCAAATACTGGATGGATCGGATGCGGGCGGATAGAGTCCATTTGAACACGGCGGTACGGCCGACAGCAGAAGCGGGTGTTTGCCGACCCGATGATGCGCGCCTGATCCGGATAAGGGATATGCTGGGGGATCGGGCGGAGATCGTTGTGGCCTACCAGGGGGAGGAGGCCAGGGCCGGCGGTGCCGCGGTCCGGGAGGATTTGATCAGCCTGTTGTCACGCCGCCCCTGTACCCTGGCAGACATTGCCAATGGGTTAAATACCCACCAACAGGAAATTATAAAATACCTGGAGCCGCTCGTGAATTCGGGTGAAATAGAAGCGGTGCGCACAGCGGAGGGGACCTATTACCAGACGAAACATGCCTAGTAGCGCCCATCCATAAATGGCTAACTTGTCCAATTTCTGTGTCAGGCTCAAATTATTTTATTCATGGACGGACACTAGTTGAGAATCGTCACGTTAACATGCTGCCTTCCCCACTGCAGGGCGTCGGAATGGGAGCTGAAAAATAGATCCAGTCTTTTTGGGCCTTTTATGGCGCCGCCGCGGTCTTCTACCACCCCATATCCATAGCCGGGCACATACATTCGGGTGCCGAACGGATAATACCGGGTATCGGCCGCTATGGTGCCGTCCCTCTCCCATAGCCAGGGCGGAAATATTCGGAAGGGAATCATCCAGGGATGCCTGAGGCTGTCCATGGAAAAGAGGCCGGGTCTGAACTCATGGGGCTTGGTACCGCTGGCGGTCAGTCCTGAATAGGGCTCGCCTTTATGCCTGCCTTTGCTGATATACTTGTTCCAGAAGTCGAGCTTCAGGCATTTCCAGCTCCCGCGCTCCCAGTTGCAGCATTTGCCGCATCCGCAGTAGGCGGTCACCTCCATGTCATGGACGATGCGTTTATGGGCGCAGGATGACAGGCCGGTGAGCAGTCCGATCAGGCAGACGGCGATAAGAAGACGCGCTAAACTATTCATACCCCTCCTCTATGGCCTACGTCCATACGCCGGGGATCTCAGTATCGCAGAATTTGCAGCGACTGCCGTTTAAATTGTACTCCGGGATATGGTAGCCGGTGCGTTTAACTAAAAGCTTCCCGCAGTTATGGCAATACGTATGGTTGCCCTCATGGCCGGGCACGTTGCCCACATATACGTATCGGATGCCCTCTTTCATCGCGAGGCTGCGAAATTCGGTCAGTTTGGATACCGGGGTCGGCGGCAGCCGGTCGAGCTTGTACCTGGGGAAAAACCGGAGAAAATGCAGGGGATGATCCGGGCCCAGGTTTTCTAAAATCCAGCCGCACATGGACTTGATCATTTCCGGATCATCCACATAGCCGGGCACCACCAGCGTGGTCATTTCAAAATGGACCCCCTGTTCGTGCATGGTTTTGAATGTGTTAAGCACCGGCTCCAGTCGGCCGCCGTTTAACTTGCGGTACAATGCGTCGCTGAACGATTTGAGGTTCACATTGGCCGCATCCAGCACTTGGCACAGCTCGAGCAGCGGTTTAGGGTTGATGTATCCGTTTGATACCCATAAATTGTACAGGCCGTTTTGCCTGGCGATTTTTGCCGTATCGATCATGTATTCGAAATAGGTCGTGGGCTCGGTATAGGTATAGGCGATCGAAACCGCTTGATGTGCCTTTGCCTTCTTGACCACCGCCTCGGGAAACAGTTCATGGTGCCTGACCGTTTCGGGTGCCACCTGTGAAATCTGCCAGTTCTGGCAGTTCAGGCATCGGAAGTTGCAGCCCGTGGTGGCAATGGACAGGGCTTTTGAGCGGGGATGAAAATGAAAAAGCGGCTTTTTTTCAATCGGATCCAGGTGGATCGCACATGGATTCCCATAGGTGAGGGTGTATAATTTGCCGTCCTTGTTAACCCTGGAACGACAGATGCTCCGGTCGTTTTCAGAGAGAACGCAACTGTTGGGGCAGATGCCGCAGACCACCTTTTTACCCGGCAGCTTCTGGTAGTGCCCGACTTCGCGGGACCATTTCCAGAGGCTCTCCGGCGCGTCGTTTTTAAAAATGTGGCCGGTGATATCCTTTTTTTGATCCGATTCGGCAAAAGCCGTTGCGGCACGGTATGGAACAAGCGTGGTGCCGACTGCCAGGGCGCTGGTCGTCAAAAATTTACGTCTGGATATGGATTTCATGGCCGGTCCGTACTAAAACTAGGCTTACGATTTTTATTCCTGCCAGGGCCACTGCCGCCCACAAAATACCGAAGTAGGGAATCAACAGCACGCTGGCGATCAGCGTGCCGGCGGCAGCGCCGATCAAATCGGCCGAAAACGATTGAATGGCCGCTTTTTGCCCGCTTCCCCGAAGATACAGCGCCACCGGAAACTGGCAGCCGCAGGCGACGGCAACGGCAAAGCCGAAAACAAGAAAACTGCCTTGCGGCAGCCGATCCCCGAACACGTAGACAGCGGCGATGAAAAACAGCAACAGGCCGATCAGCAGGACATCGGTCATCATTAATACCTGCCGCCCCCGTTTCCGCAATCTTTCGCCGAAGAATGCGCCCGGCAGCAGGCCCGCCAGATAAACCGTTACAATCAGGCCGATTTGGTAATAAATATAACCGAAAAATATCTGGAATGCAAATATTACCAGGGTTTCGCTGCCCATGGTCAGGCAGCCGGTTGAGAACAGGACGAACTCCTCCCGCGTGATCAGGATAAAATATATCCCGCAGAGAATAGTGATCAGGGCAATGAATAGGTCTGGAGAGCTCGCATACTGGCTGAACCATTCGGAAAACATGATACGTATCATGTTCGGCGCATAATCCCGGTTGATGGGGGCATCCGTCATAACCTCATGGTTTATCCGCTCGATCCGGCTTTTCGTGATATTGCCGTAAAAGTAGCCCTTTATGTAGGTCGTCTCGATGCCTTTTTCCTCAAGCAGTTTCGGGATGTCCGGGTTAAGCGGTTCATCCCGGCATAAAAAGAATATCCGTTCACCGGGCAGCATCAGAATATCCGCGAACCGGGTCTTTGCCGTTCGATAGAGCGAAGAGATCTTTTGCCGTTGGGCATCGGACAGGTAGTTGTCAATTCCCTCAACCGAGAACAGGAGGATGCCATCCGGCCTCAGGTGTTTTTTGGCCAGTTCATAGAATCGGGCGGTATAAAAACGGTTGAGCTTGAAGGTGTCCGGCTCGGGGACGTTTAAAAGGATGGCGTCATAGGATTTTTCAGTGTTTTGCAGAAACGCCCGCCCGTCCTGGTGGATGACATTGAGCGAGGGGATCCGCTTCAGCAGATCGAACCGGAATTGCACTTCGGTAATCCGGGGGTCGATTTCTACGTAGTCCACCCGCTCGGGCCGGTATTTGGCAATCTCCTCCATGATCCCGCCTTCGCCGGAAATCACCAGAATGCGCATAGCCGTGTCGAGTTGGGAGAGCGGGTAATGCACGGTTTCTTCAGCCAGGGTTAAATTCTGGCTGCTGAACAGGGGGACCCCGTCTAAAAACAGGGTATACTGGTCAAACGCCTTGTGAACCTCGATGCGCCCGTAGCGGGATTCCTCATAATAGGCCAGCTCGCCCTCCCTGGGGGCGAGGGTGGCGCGTTCGAGCGAGAGGCCGAATACCAAAGCGGCAAAACTGGCCGCGACGCCGGTGACAAATACGGCATTTCGCCGCTTCGCGCGCGGCATCAATACAAACGCCGCGATTAAAAGCGGCAGGTTGGCGAAAAAAATGGCCTGAAAGGGCTCGAGGAAGATGACCAGGAGAAACGAAAAAAGCGCGCCGCCGGTGACATCCCCGATATTGTCGGTGATATAGATCCGTGTGCCGGGATAATTCGGGGTCAATCTTTGCACCACGGTCAGGCTGTAGGGCAGGGCAAAACCCAATACCAAACAATACGGCACAATGGTGAAAAGCGTGTAGAAAAGCGTCGGGTAGAACCCAACGGATGTGCCGTGGATAAAAAAGATCGCCCGCAGCTCCCGGATGGCGAAAAGCTCCAGCGGAGAGAGGGCCACCAGGAGAAACGATAGGCCGCTCAGCCGAGCGGTTGTCGCCCCCTTGCCGGCCATCTTCGCAAGCATCGTGCCGATGCCGCCCAGAAGCAGCCAGTTAAAGAGTATCAGGGCAACGACGAATTCGTTTCCGTTGAATTGGGAAAGAAACTCCCGGATAACCAGCAGCTGGGTTACCACCGAGGATATACCGGTGGTAATAACAACGATTTCAATTAGCCGGTCATTTCTCTTCTTCAAAGTATTGTACCTGGTAGGTCAGGACTTCCATATCCCCTTTTTTCCATTCATCCCCCGCTAAACCGGCTTTCAAGCAGAGATGGGACAAAAACATCGGCTTGTCCGGAAGCTGTTCCCATACCTGGGGGAGAAAGGTGGAACTGTGCATGCCCTTGCGGATAATGACGCCGTCGATATGCGGCCGAAGCTTGCTTAAAAGATCGTCGGCGTCTTTATATTCAAGGGGCTGGGGCTCTGTCAACAGGCTGATTTCGATATCGACCTGGTCCAATTCCGCTTTTGACAATTCCGGAAACCGGGGATCATTGAATGCGGCGTTGATCGCATTCTCCCGGACGCCTTCCGTAATAGGTTTGTCGGGTAGGAGGTTGCCGATACAGCCCCGGAGCTGGTCGTTTTTTGTAAGGGTGACGAATGTGCCCCGCTGGGATTGAAAGATGTCGTCTGACAGGCGGGATGGGATATCTTCGTCAACCCCTGATTCAACCCCCAGGCGTTTGGCAATGGTTTGCCTGGCCAGTTTGACCAGCAATTGGCCGTTTTCTTCGCTCATATTACTTGATTGTGTCATAGACGCCTCTCCATAAAATGCAATGGCAGCGTAGCCGACCACGCGTTGACGGGGGCCTGCGGTATCCCCGCTGTTTTCATGGTGGATCAGCACGGGCGCCCAATTATGCTTACGAGCCATGTTAACCAGGACCCGGATCGCGGTCGCCCCACAGGCCCGGTTGCTGTCAGCTGCCAAGCCTTTTGCATTAAGTTCCAATATCATTTTTATGGTCTGTTTATCCCGATGGTTTGCCCTTTCATAGGGAAGATAGTGCGAAAGATCCGAGCTGACGACGATCAGCGTTTTATCTTGACATATGCCGTCAACGGCGGCCGCGTATCGTTTCACATCACCCGAGCCAAAAACAATGGGCACGATCTGAAAGTCCTTTAAATAAAACTGCAGAAAGGGCAGAATGACCTCGATACAATGCTCTCTTTTATCGGAAGCGGGAACGGGTCGAAAGCAATCGTATCGCTTCCTTAACTTTTCCGCATCCGGATGCAGTTTCAGCCGGCCAAGCGGTGTTTCATAGGCCGAAACATCGCTGATCGCCCCGTTTTTAAAACCTACGCGATGATCCGGACCCATGATGACGACCTTTGAAAAGGAGCGGCCCTCCAATCGTCTGGCGGCATGGGCGGCGGTTCGACCGGAGTAGACATATCCGGCATGCGGCATTATCAACGCTTTTAATTCTTTATCGGAGGGGAGGCTGACGTCGGCCGCCGAGGCTTCCCGGGTCAGCCGCTGGATCTGTTCTTTCAACGCCTGGGGCTCGGCCGGATAGAATTTGCCCGCCACAACGGCCTCCCTGACGGACTGCGCATAAAGGGGCATGGGCCCGAATGCCATGGCCACGAGTAAAACGGATAGGATAAAAAATTTTATAAGGATATCGGTTTTCATGATGCGACAGCGAACTGAACCCTTTCTGTTCTTGCGGGTTCGATTTAGGTTTGATGGCTTCGTAAAAAGTCCAATATCTGTGTTGCGTTTCCATCCCTCGGAATTTCATGTACAGCTAAGTACTCTGCATTCCTCGGGATTTGCGACGCCCCTGATCTTAAACGGGGCTTGAACTTTTTACTTAGCCATCCCAAAATCGACTTTTTACGAGACTGTCAGGTTTAAATTATTCAAAATATGGCACAAGTTTGTCAAATAAAAATATTGCAGAAATCAATTCCTACTTTTATCATACATTTTAAAACCTAAATTGAGCGATTTTCAAGTTTGCCGCAGATACAAGGAAAATGATGTCGAGCTATAGGCGCCTATGCGAGACATCATTTGACGCAGTAGATGCGGTGAAATTGGAAATCCCGGAGGGTTTCAAATTTTTTGATTTAAAAAATAATCCAATATCCTAAAAATAAAATAAAAATTGATGGCTTCGTAAAAAGTCCAATATCTGTGTTGCGCTGCATCCCTCGGAATTTCACGTACAGCTAAGTACGCTGCATTCCTCGGGATTTTGCGCGCCTTGATCTTGAACTTTTTACTTTGCCATCCTAAAATCGACTTTTTACGAGATTGTCAAA
>JAGXLR010000103.1 GCA_018334555.1 Desulfobacterales bacterium | reverse complement strand
TGAAACCATATTCGCTGACCATGAACAAGAACATCAGCGGCGTTTGCAAAAGCGGGTTGCCAATCAAGCGAAATCATTAGGATTCAAGCTTGTTCCCGCATAACTAATATGTGATGTTACTTAGAAGTCCAATATCTGTGTTGCGCTTCCGTCCCTCGGAATTTCACGTACAGTTAAATACGCTGCATTCCTCGGGATTTTGCGCGCCTTGATCTTGAACTTTTTATTTTGCCATCCTAAAATCGACTTTTTACGAGATTGTCAGCATTTCAATTTTTTGAAAATTTAATTTTTATTTTATTTTCAGGATATTGAATCATTTTTTGATCAAAAAATTTGAAACCCTCCGGGATTTTCAATTTAGGTTTTATATAGGGCATGCGTAAAAAACGAATTTTTTTAAGCTTTTTTAGAGTGAACCGGTTGGTCAGTCCTTGAACACCAGCTTGCCGCCGATGAACCCGGCAATAAAGGCGGCGCCCAGCATGATTAGATGAATGAACAGGTATACGGGCCTTAGCATAGACGAAGCACTGGCTATATCCGGATCCAATAGATGCCACAAAACGATAATAAGGCTCGCTGCGGAGACAATCAACGCTGACGCGATTTTCGCGATAAATATGGAGCTAGGGTTGGCCCTGTATTTCCGTTGCCATTCATTATATCCGGAGTAGAGAACAAGCGGCATTGTCAGGAGCACAAAGACCATTGAATAAAATGCGGTGGTGGCGAGGCTGGGAAACTGAAAAATAACGGCAAGAAATACAAAAAGAACGGCCATAGGAATAACGCCATTCGGGATATGGACCGAAACCGGGTGTACATGGTGTTTGATCATTTGTATTCGGATAAACTCCATCGCATCCGGCTTCGTCGTTGAAGCCGCACCCTCCGCTGCAGCGCCTGTCGGCTTTTGCTCGTCGGCTTTAGCGGCGTTGCCGGTTTCGGGGGAGGTTTCTTCTTTAATTTCAACAAACTTATCCTTATCCGCACCGCAGACCGGGCATTTCTCCGGAGGGGCCTCACCGGTGTGGATGTATCCGCAAACCGTGCATTGCCATTTTTTCATGCCGTCCTCCTGTTTTGGTTTACCCGCCGGTTCGACATAATAGGTATGGATTGGCCGACATGCAAGCAGAAATCCGGCGGGCTTTCTTTTTTTCGGCCAAGATAAAGTATAACTGATTGATAATATAATTTATTCGAATATTTGACGTTCGTTGAGAATGTATCTATAATCAATCTGGAAAACTTTTTAGGCCGTTTGAACCGGGGGAGCCGCCAAAAATGACGCTCCGGTGGTTATCCGGCTGATACCCGAAAAAAGGTCAACGAAAGTGCGGATATATGCTGTCGCCGATGTTCATGGGCGCCCGGCGCGCATCGAACGGATACGCCGCCATATCATCCATTACGCTCCGGATGTATTGGTGATTGCCGGCGATATCACAAGCTATCGGTATCCGAGGCAAGTCCTGAGCCAATTCGACCGATTGCCCATACCTGTCCTAGTTGTTCGGGGCAACACGGATTTAAGACGCATGGAGGATCTCTTTGGGGGATTCAATAATATTTTTTCCCTTCATTTAAACTGCATTAAAATACAGGGCGTGAATTTCGTCGGGGCCAGCGGCACGGTGCCGGTACCGTTCCGGTCGCGCGTGGCGTTGCGCGAAAAGCGTTTGATTTCTCAGTTAAAATTTCTTTTTGATAGGGAATCGGTATTTATCGCCCATCCACCCCCCTATGGCACGCTTGACCGTGTGATGGGATTATTCCATGCCGGTTCCCATGCCGTCAAAGACCTGATTGACGAAACCCAACCGCGATTGATGCTGTGCGGGCATATTCACGAGGACTTCGGCCATAAACGGATCGGGAATACCCATGTGGTTAACTGCAACATGGCGCATAATCGGCACGGGGCGCTCATCTGCATTGAAGGCTCGGGGCCTCCCGAAATTAACTTGCTGGCAGGCAGTTGAGCGGGCTCAGCTGACAAACGGACGCCTCAAAACCGTATCTTTTTTCCAGCGCGCGTCGTTTTTCTCGGGGTAGGCGATATTGAAATGAAGCCCCCGGCTTTCTTTGCGGTGTTTGGCGCACCGGATGATCAATTCCGCAACCAGGGCGATGTTGCGAAGTTCGATCATGTCCGGCGTTACCCTAAATTTCCAATAATACTCCTCGATTTCCGATTGTACGATCTCAACGCGACGCTGGGCCCTTGCCAGACGCTTGTCCGAACGGACAATGCCCACGTAATTCCACATGAAACGGCGAATTTCGTCCCATGTATGGGAGACCATAATGGCCTCATCGCTGTCCATGGTACCCAGGTCATCCCACGGCGGAAGCTCGGGTAGTGCCTCGAATTCAATCGTATCAAGCTCTTCGATTGTTTTTTGGGCCGCCTGTTTGGCATATATCATGGCCTCTAGAAGGGAGTTGCTGGCCAGTCGATTGGCCCCGTGCAAACCGGTGCAGGCGGTCTCGCCAATGGCAAAAAGGCGCTGGATATTGCTCCGGCCGTATATATCGGTGACAACACCCCCGCACATGTAGTGGGCTGCAGGTACGACCGGGATCGGATCCCTGGCCATATCGATGCCGAACTCTTTACATTTTTTATAAAGATTGGGAAATCGGTCTTTGATGAAATCCGCCGGTTTATGGGATATATCCAGATAGACCGAGTCGTCCCCGCGTTTTTTAAGCTCGGAATCGATGGCCCGGGCCACGACGTCCCGACACGCCAGTTCTTCTAGCGGGCTGTATTTTTCCATAAACCGTTCCCCGGCGGCATTGAGCAGAATGCCGCCCTCGCCGCGCACCGCCTCGGAGATCAGAAAGTTCTTCGCCGCCGGATGAAACAGGCAGGTCGGGTGAAACTGGACAAACTCCAGGTTAGCGACGATGGCCCCGGCCCGGTAGGCCATGGCGATGCCGTCGCCGGAGGCGACATCCGGATTGCTGGTATAGGCGTAGACTTTCCCGGCGCCGCCGGTAGCCAGTATGATGTTTTTTGCGCCGAAAGTATGAATCTCCGAAGAAAGCCGGTCCAGTACATAGGCGCCGTGGCAGTAGTCTTCGTGGGTCGTGATGATCATCCCCCGCTTCAAGCGGGTGGATCGGGTGATCAGGTCGATGGCGATATGGCTCTCAAAAATCCGTATATTTTTGTGCTGATTGACCTTTTGAATGAGCGCCTTTTCAACGGCCAAACCCGTCAGGTCCTCCGCATGCACGATTCGATTCTTCGAATGCCCGCCTTCCCGGCTCAAATCCAGATGCAGGCCGCTCGCCTGGGTATCGTCCGTGTTGAAATTGACCCCGATCTCGATTAATTCATGAATCATTTCCGGGGCCTGTTTGACCACCCGCTTGACCACGTCTTCGTGGCAGAGGCCATCGCCCGATTCCAGCGTATCCGCAATATGCATATCAAAGGAATCACTCTGGTCGAATACGGAGGCAATGCCTCCCTGGGCATATGCCGTATTGCTTTCCCTGAGACTGCGTTTGGTAATAATATCGACCCGGCCGTAATCGGCCACCTTAAGGGCAAAAAGGAGTCCGGCAACGCCGCTGCCGATGACAAGAAAATCGGTTTCGTATTCCATAATAACAGGCTTCTATAATAAGGATGATCGTTTGCGTCTGCCGCTCGCCCCGATAATGATGCCGAGTATCAGCACGCCGGCGCCGGCCAGGAACCATTTAAGCGCTTTGGAGAGCAAGGCATCGGAGACCCTGTTTTCAAGGGAGGCAATTTTTTGGCGCTTTTTTTTGAGCCTTGAGGCAAGCTTTTCATTCTCCGATTTGAGTTTTAAAACGTCCGCCGACGCTGCCTTCAGTTCCTCATAGTTCGCCCGGGTGGTGGCCAGAGCGTCGCGGGCCCCGGCAAGTTTTTTCGAAAGGACCCGGTTGTCTTTCTGCAGGGTGCTGTTGGCGGCTTTGAGTTTGTCCACTTGTTTTTCCAGAGGCGCGCACTTCTTCTTCAGGGCCTCATATTTTTTGCTGTCGGGCATTTCATCCGTCAGATAGCGGCTTACGACCCAACCCTTACGGCTATCCGAAAGGCGGACCCGCGTCCAGCCGTTTTTGGTGTCAACCGTCGCCAACCGGGTGCCGGATGGCACCGTTTGAATGATTTTGTAGTCGACGCCGGGGCCCAAACGAACCGTGATTTTATGCAGATCGTCAACGTATGCGGTCCCGGCTGACGCCGGGGGCAGATATAGGATCAGGCTCAAAAGGATGCCTATGCCCATTTTCATTGCTTTTAACCCCATAATCGTGGACCCAAAAAGGGTATAACCCTTCTAATTTTTTAAATTTTTAGCTAAAGTGGGAAATATATATGAAATCTGTTGCGGATTCAAGCAAAAATCAGCCTATTCTTTCGATAGTGCTTTGAGTCGTTCGCTCAATCCGGACAAACGCATTTCCGGTTTGTTATTGGCAAGGGCGATTGGCAGGGCTTTTGGGTTGCCGATTAGGATCACCAGGGATTTGGCCCGGGTAATGGCCGTGTAGAGGAGATTGCGTTGAAGCATCACATAGTGGCGGGTGATTAAGGGAAGGATGACCACCGGGTACTCCGAGCCCTGGGACTTATGTACGGAAATGGCGTAGCCAAGCGTCAAATCCTCGGTTTCCTCCATGGCATAGGCCACCGGCCGGCCATAAAAATCGACTGTCAGGCCGGCTCCCGCTGGGTCAATCTTTAAAATTTTTCCGATATCGCCGTTATAGACCTCCTTTTGATAGTTATTTCTTAGGTTCATGACCTTATCGCCCGTTTTAAAGGCCTGATTAACGCCCGCGATTTTGTTTTCCCCGGGGTTTAAGGCGGCTTGAAGCTTTTGATTCAGGTTGATGGTGCCGGCCACACCTTTGTGCATAGGCGATAACACCTGGATGGATTTCAAGGGATCCAGCTCAAGCGTCTCCGGCAGCACCTCTGCACACAGGTGGCAGATTTTATCTACGATGGCATCCAAATCGGCCTCTTCCCAGAAACAAAATTCCGCGTCAATGGGTTTTATCCCATCAAACGCGGCGAGTTCGGGCGGTTGGCCGTCGCGTACGCGATGGGCGTTCATGGTAATCAAGCTTTCAGCGGCCTGCCGGAAAATGGTGGTCAAATGACAGACCGGAATAATTTCGGAATCGATCAAATCGGCCAAAATATTGCCGGGGCCAACGGGCGGGAGTTGAAAGGCATCCCCTACGATGACCAGCCGGCTGGAAAGGGATACGGCGTTCATGAGATGATGCATGAGCGGCGCATCTACCATGGAGGCCTCGTCAATGATGATAAGATCGGCGTCAATCGGGTTGTCCTGATCTCTGCCGAAAAAATGGTCGTCGAAGTTATATCCCAAAAGCTTGTGAATGGTGTGCGCGGGCTTGCCGGCCACCTCCGAGAGCCGTCGGGCCGCCCGGCCGGTGGGGGCGGCAAGACAAATTCGGCTGCCGTTTTGTCTGAAAACCGCTGCGATTGACCTGATCAGGGTGGTTTTTCCCGTCCCGGGCCCGCCGGTAATGATGACGACGCGGTTGGCGAGGACGACTTCCAGTGCGCCGTATTGTTCGGCTGACAGATCAACCAAAAGCGAGCTCTGAATACGTTCGGACAGATGGTCGGCATCTTCGGACAAAGAAGGCACCGGCACGGCTAACAATGCGGCCAGCCGAGCGGCAATCGCGGTTTCCGCGTCGTACAGGGCCTTGGGGTATAGGCGGCGATTGCCGGCGTGATCGGCTGTGCTATCAGCTATTATATCACCGGCATCAATGAGTCCATCGATGGCCTCCCGGATATCTTCGGGCGCTATTTCATAAAGCCGGTGAATATGATCGATCAGCTCTTCTTCGGGCCAATATACATGGCCCTCACCGGAAGCCGCCTGGAGCATATGACGGACACATGCCTGCGACCTTTCCGGTGACTGCGTTTCAACACCTGAATTGATGGCGATTCGATCCGCAATAGCGAATCCGATACCCGATATGGCCTCCGCCAGTTGGTAGGGAGACCGGCGTATTATGGCGATGGCGTCCGGGCCGTATACACTGAATATTTTTTCAGCATAGGCGCTGCTGATGCCGTTTTCCTGCAGAAACGCCATGATTTGTCGATAGGACTGCATGGATTGCCATTGATCATGGATGGCTTGTGCCTTGGCCGCCCCGATGCCGTCAACATCGGTTAATCTCTCCGGGGTGTGCTCAATCACGGTGAATGTATCCGCGCCGAAGGCCTGGACGATGTTTGCCGCCGTGGCTTCACCGATCCCCTTTATTGCGCCGGATGTCAGGTAGCTTTTGATTCCCTCTAGGGTTGCGGGCAGACGGATCTCAACGGTTTCAATCTTAAACTGTTGTCCATATCTGGGGTGCGAGGTCCATCGGCCGGTCAGCTGGACATTCTCCCCGGCTACCGGGGATGGCATGCGTCCTACCACAGTAACGGGCGTGCGGGTTTCCGCAAGTATGAGCCGCGCAACAGTGAACCGGTCTCCCTCATTATGGTAGGTGATATGGTCGATACGGCCTTTAAGCGTGGTCATAAGCGGAGGGGGCGGCCAGGCGCTGGATGATCCAGTCGGCCGCATGTCGGAGGTCAGGGGTGATATGGTCGGGCGCGTCGTCGCAGCGGCGCCGGGCTTCGGGATCAATTTTTTTATAGCCGGACTCGACCAGTATCGTGTAGCCGCAGCCGGCGTTTTTGGCGCACTCGATATCCGTTAGGCTGTCGCCGACCATGACGGCGGTGGCCAGGTCAATATTGTATTTTTGCCGGGCTCGAAAAATCAAGCCGGGTTTGGGTTTTCTGCATTCACAGTGATCCTCGGGGCGGTGGGGGCAGTAAAAGATATCTGTGATCCGCCCCCCGCTGGATTCAACAATTTTGCGCATATTGTAAAAGATTTGCTCAATTTTTGCCCGGGAAGCCAATTGCCGGCCCACAGCCGATTGGTTGGAGATGATGAATATGGGACAGCCCTCTCGCGTTAAATCGGCAATGGCGTCGACGCTGCCGGGCAGGAACTCAAATTCTTCCCAGGATTTGATGTAATCCGAAGAATCCCGGTTGATTACGCCGTCTCGATCTAAAAACACCGCATTTTTCAGCATGGGGGGCCATTCAGGCAAGAAATCCAAAGAAATTTAATACGATATGTTATTATTCGGTGTCTTGCGCCCTTGTCATGCCAAGAAAGAAAGTGACGGGCCATCCTGTTTGCTAAAGATTTCCCGCTATCCCTCGAAATGGCACTTTGGACATTTTTTTTCGGGCTATTTTCTGCAAAGATGCCGCGGCTGCGGAATAAATCGCTTTTTATGAAGCCGTCCTCATTTATTCAGGGCCGTCTTCAATACGTTGCGCATTTTTTCGACAAAGTGGAACTCGAGCGCATTTTTGACATTGTCGGGGACATCTTCCAGGTCTTTTTCATTCCATTTGGGCAGAATAACGCTCTTAATCCCGGCCCGATGGGCGGCCAGGAGTTTTTCCTTAACGCCGCCGACCGGCATGACCTGCCCTCTCAAGGTTATTTCGCCGGTCATCGCCAGATCCTTATACGTGGTGGTGTTGGTTAAAACCGAGGCCAATGCCGTCAGCATGGTTACCCCGGCGGACGGGCCGTCTTTTGGAATGGCGCCCGCGGGTATATGGATATGCAGATCGTAAGTCTGGAAATAGGTCTCATCGATCCCGAGGGATTTGGCGTTGCTTCGTAGGTAGCTTAATGCGGCGGTGGCCGACTCCTTCATGACGTCGCCCAGCTGACCGGTGAGGGTTAGGTTGCCCTTTCCTTTCATGGATGTCGCTTCGATAAACAGGATGTCACCGCCGGCCTCGGTCCAGGCAAGTCCCATGACAACCCCAGGGGTGGATACCCGCTTTTTCATTTGCTCGTTGGTGTAGCGGATCGGCCCCAGATAGTCGGGGATGTTTTTGGTATCGATTTTAACGGATTCGACCTCTTCGGATGCAATCTGGCTTGCCACACCCCTACAGACCGTAGCAATTTCGCGTTCCAGGTTCCTTAAACCCGCCTCATGGGTATATCCGGTAATGATCTGTTTAATGGCGCCCCGGGTAAAATGAATCTGTTTTGGGTTTAGACCATTGGTTTCCCTCTGCCGGGGAAGCAAATACTTGGTGGCAATTTTTATCTTATCCTCAACCGGGTATCCGGACAGCCGCAGGACCTCCATGCGGTCGCGAAGGGCCGGGGGGATGGTATCAAGGATGTTTCCCGTGGTGATAAACATAACCGGGGATAAATCGTAGGGCACATCCAGATAATGATCCTCAAAGGTATTGTTCTGTTCGGGATCCAGGACCTCCAGCAACGCTGAGGAGGGGTCGCCCCGAAAATCGCTGCCGACTTTGTCGATTTCGTCAAGCATGAATACGGGATTATTGGTTCCTGCGCGGCGCAGGCCTTGGATAATCCGACCGGGCATTGCCCCGACATAGGTCCGCCGGTGCCCCCGAATTTCTGCCTCATCCCGGACGCCGCCGAGCGATATCCGGACAAACTCCCTGCCAAGGGCGCGGGCAATGGAATGGCCCAGGGAGGTTTTGCCGGTTCCGGGGGGGCCCACAAAGCAAAGAATCGGGCCTTTAAGGTCGGGATTCAGTTTGCGAACCGCCAGGTATTCAAGTATCCGTTTTTTGGCCTTCTCCAGGCCATAATGGTCATGATCCAGTATTTTTCGGGCCTTATCAAGATCCAGCGAGTCCTCTGTCTTTTCGTTCCAAGGCAGTGCGATGATCCAGTCCAGATAGGTCAAGGCCACTGTATATTCAGCAGAGGAAGGGTGCATCCGGGACAATCGCTTCAATTCCCGGTCAGCCTCTTTGGCCGCGGCTTCGGGAAGATTCTTTTCGTTTATTTTTTCCCGGTATTCTTCAATTTCTTCGGTCGTTTCATCGGTCTCGCCGAGTTCCTCTTTGATGGCTTTTAGTTGCTGGCGCAGGTAGTATTCACGCTGCTGCTTCTCCATGTCCCCTTTTACCTGGGACTGGATTTTATTGCCGATTTCCAGGATCTCCAGCTGGTAATTGACCATTTGGGTGACCGTTTTCAGCCGGGCCTTGACATCCAGGGTCTCAAGGATCTTTTGTTTTTCCTCGGTGGTCGAGTTGATGGTGGAGGTGACCATGTCAGCCAGGGTATCGGGCTCCTCGAGAGATTTGGCCATGGATACGAGCTCCTGGTTAAGCCCGGAAGAGAGCTCGACCACCCGCTCATACTGGTTGGTCAGATTGGCCATCAGGGCTTCCATCTCTTTGTCTTTGGTCCACTCAGGCTGCAATGACGAGATTTTTGCCTGGAAGTAGGGATCCTGCTGAGTATACGCCTTGATCTGGAACCGTCCCAGCCCCTGGAGGATCAACTGCGCCTTGTTGTCTTCGGCCTTGGCCATCTTGAGGATAACGGCGCTGGTCCCATATTGATAAAGATCTTCGGGATAATATTCGGATTTGGCTTCTTTGGCGTTGGAGGCGACGGCCCCGATAATCCGGTCTTTGGACATGGCCTCATCGATGAGCTGGATCGAGGACTCTTGCATAACAATCAGGGGAAGCACCATTTTCGGGAACAGAACGACATCATATAGGGGTAGAACCGAAATTATTTCCGGTATTTTTTCCGGCGAATAGCCTTTTTCTTGGGCGTCTTGTGTCATTTATTGCCTCCAGAGATCGCTTATATCGAATTTTGTATAAGTAGTGCCCGGCCCCAGGGGGATAATGATCGATTGCGCATGGAAGCGCGCATCATAAGCAAAAAGCCGACTATGCAATCAAGCGGATCATTCATCACTGATGGGAACGCTATGTCTTGATTCCGTTTTTAATTTATTCACGCGTATATTGAGCAGGCCCTTCTTGTAAGCGGCGTTAACGGAATCCGTATCAATCGCGGAGGGCAGATACAGAACCCGTTCAAAATCGCCGTACTGAATTTCGGCAAGGCGGTATTTGCCGCTTTCCGCCGGGGGGACGCCTATCCTTCGCCCCGCAATGCGGATGGCCCTGGAGTTAATCTCGAGATCCAGGTTTTCTTTGTTAACCCCTGCCAGTTCGGCAATTATAATGAGTTCTGTCGGTGTCTCAAAGATATCAAGCGGCGGGTACCAGGTACTTTTTGAAAACGAGTACATGGGGTTCACGGAATGAAACATATCGCTGACGGTTTTCTGAAACTTTGCCTCCAGGCGATCAAAATCGTCAGTTAATCGGATTTTGATGTAATCCATGGATGACTCCTGTTTTCGTACGGGTTTAAATCAATAATACAACCAATAGATTATAAAAAATAACATTGAAACGGTAAGTTGTAAAGCACCAAACGATTTTTGACGGGGTCGTCAGAAGTGGATCCGAAGGGCCAGTCTAAAAAGGGTCTACGGGGGATCGCCCCCATAGACCCTTATATTCTTTGGTAGGCGGTACTGGATTTGAACCAGTGACTTCTGTCGTGTGAATCTATCTGATATTATTAATAATATTTATCAATATACAATAAAATGCAATAATAACAAAGGCTTTTGTTCTTTATCTTTGACCGTGATATTTTATTTTTGAGGGTGTTATTTTTTGTTTTGTCACAATTTTATCACAATTTTAAACGCAATTTTTCAGGGATAGAATCCGGCTGATCCCCGGTTTTGAATAGCCCAATTTTCCGGCTTGCCTTCCCTGGAATCCCCGTCGAAGTCACAATTATTTTGGTTTTGATAAATTTGACAATCTCGTAAAAAGTCGATTTTGAGATGGCAAAGAAAAAAGTTCAAGATCAAGGCGCGCAAATTCCGAGGAATGCAGCACAACGCAGATATTGGACTTCTAAGTAACTTGAAAATATATATTAATATTCCAGAAGTTTAGCTCTCTGTCATTCCGAGGAACGAAAGTGACGAGGAATCTTGTTTGTTAAAGATTTCTCGCTGCCGCTCGAAATGACAAAATTGGATGAATCGTCTCAGTGCCTTCAAGCATACAGCAAAAGTTACTTTTAAGCTCAGTCCCGGGCCTCGGCCCG
>JAGXLR010000241.1 GCA_018334555.1 Desulfobacterales bacterium | reverse complement strand
AGGATCCGGCGGTATTATGATTCTGGGGGTCATGTTCTGGGGATTTGCGGCGGCTACCAGATGCTTGGCCGAAAAATTACCGATCCTGAAGGCCTGGAAGGTGAGCCCGGCGAGACCCCGGGGTTGGGTCTCTTGCCGGTTGAAACCCGGCTTTCAGCCCCTAAAACAACCACACGTGCCCGATTTACCTGGGGCGGTGTCGAGGCTGCGGGTTACGAGATCCACATGGGCCAAACCTTGTTATCCGCTGGAAGCGAATGGATCAATGTAATCGAGCAAAATGGAAAGGCCGTGTCTTTTTTTGACGGCTGCGCATCTGAAGACGGCCGGGTGCGCGGCACCTATATGCACGGCCTTTTTGATACGCCCGGTGTTTTAAAAAAATGGCTGGCCGAAATCGGTTTGCCGGAGTTGGAGGTGGCGAACGTTCAGGGGTTTGCCGCAAGAGATGCCCAGTATGAACTGCTTGCCCGTTATTTTGAGAATCATGCGGATGTAGACGGCATGATGGCATTAATGGGGATAACTCCCAAGGAAGAGTCGGGATGACTGCGCTTTATCTAAGCTGGACCCTTATCCCCTTGGCGCTTGCCATCGACCTCGCTGTCGGTGATCCCCCCTGGCTTCCCCATCCGGTGCGGGCGATGGGATGGGCCGCAAGCCGGCTGGAGCCGGTTTTTCGAAGGCTTCAACTCCCTTTAGAGCTTTCAGGGTTGTTGTTCGCCGCAAGCCTCGTGAGCGGCTGTTTCCTGGCAACTCTGATCTTGGTGGCGGCCGCGACTTCAGTGCATCCGTTGTTGGGCCTTATCCTTCAGATACTAATTATTTATTTCTGCTTGGCTCCGCGGTGCCTTTATGATGAAGCCATGAGCGTTCGGAATTTTCTGGCTTCAGGTGATACTGAAAAGGCGCGCTTGCAGATTGGCATGCTGGTTAGCCGGGATGTTCGCACGCTGGATGAAACCGGAATCGCCCGGGCGGGGGTTGAGACAGTGGCGGAAAATTTTGTGGACGGCGTGCTTTCGCCGCTTTTTTATGCCGCCATACTTGGGGCGCCCGGTGCAATGGCCTTTAAAATGGCGAGCACACTCGACTCCATGGTGGGGTATAAAAACGAGCGATACATGAGCTTTGGGAAGGCTTCCGCCCGCCTGGACGATTTGCTCAACTGGATCCCGGCCCGTCTGGCGATCCCGGTGGTTGCAATAGCCGCCCAGATGATGTTTCACACCGGCGGACAGGCTTTTCGAACCGCCCTGCGAGAGGGAAAAAACCACGAAAGCCCCAACGCCGGAAGGCCGGAGGCGGCATTTGCCGGGGCGCTCCGCGTGAAAATAAACGGGCCCAATATTTATCATGGCCAATACCTGAACAAACCCTGGATCGGTTTGGGGTTCAATTCGCCTAAGCCTTCGGATATAGAAAAAGCGGGCCAGTTAATGGTACTCTCCTCGCTTATTGGGTTGGTTTTAATGGTGGCTTTGTATTTTTTGCTGAGGGTGGTATCTTGTTGATGATAAAAGCCTGCCTCATCCAGTTCATAAAAGGGGAGGGCGGCTATATCGAGTTTGATGCTTTGCTCCGGTCAAGGCTATGTTCGGTTTCCCCTTGACAGGCCGTTTTTTATTTATTACAAAACCAATTGTTAGGGTGTGAAGTGCTTAATAGGGAATCCCGTGAGAATCGGGAGCGGTCCCGCCGCTGTAACCCTGTTTCGTTGAATCGACGAAGAACCTTTTCAGCTTAGAACCTGTTTGAAAAGACCAAAAAAGACAATTTTCAAATGGGTTTTTAATGCCACTGTTCGGCTCAAGCCGGATGGGAAGGCTGCTGAGAGGGCGGGGGAGCCAGAAGACCTGCCTTAACCAATACATCGGTAGCCTGCGGGATAACAGGGGCCGAATTTATTGTATTGATATATTCGAGGGTCAAGGAAACTGGGTGCAGCCCTCCGGATGCGATGCGTCGCGTCTGGAGGGCTTTTTTATTTGAAGGCAAATTTTTGGCGGAGGAAAGAAGAGAGATGATGAAACTTTTTACCACCGAACACCATGCCGTGGGGCAATTTGACGAACCTGCCTATATTATTCGGGACGGCAAACTTTTCCGTACGGTCTTTCATCCGGCCGGATGGTCGGATGCCCCGGAATATGAACTTCTTGAGGACGGCAAAATTTATCGGACCGGCCATCACAAGCTGGGTGCAAGCGCTCAGCCGGATTATGTTATCGGATCGGATCTGGGTGTATATCGATCCGTCGGCCATCCCGACAGCGAAGCGCCCCGCATGCCCGACTTCGTTCTTATGGATAATTAGGCGTCTATCCCTCAGAAGGGCAGACGCAACCCGTTTGGTCATTTTCCGGATTCCGTTGGCTAAAAAACAAACCCTAAATCTTCAGCCGAAGACAACCTCCGTGGCCGGGCGGACTCCGGATTATGGCCATATTTGAAAAGATACGGATCACTATAAAACGCCATACGATGGCGACTTTGGGGACAAAACGGACTTATTTATCCACGTGGCCGAAAAGGAGTGATCCGTCTCTGACAGGATAAAAATATCCCCCGGCGAATAAAAATTGAGACCGGGTATTGGCACAAAAAATCTTGACAATAAAAAAACATGCCTGATATTAGATAAATTGATTAAAAATAGAGGTGTCTAACAAAGAAAGATTGGTCATTGACAGCCCCGAAAAAGCGACATATAGATGAAAAACCCTTAACAACCGCTATGGAAGATTACCTGGAGGCAATTTATGATCTTGATCGGGAGAAAAAGGTTGTTCGGGTTAAGGATATCGCCAAGCGTCTGGACGTGAAGATGCCGACGGTCACGAGTATGCTCAAAACCCTGAGCAAAAGGGGGCTGGTCAACTATGAAAAATATGAATATGTCGAACTGACGCCGGAGGGTTCAAGTATCGGCTATGAAATGCGCCGCCGACACGGGTTGCTGTTTCGGTTTTTGATGGATATTTTGAAAATCGATCAGAAGGTGGCCGATGAGGAGGCCTGTAAGATTGAGCATACGCTGAGCGAATCCACATTGGCGAGTTTGACGGATTTTATGGCCTTTATACAGGAGTGCCCGAGGGCCGGAGAAAGCTGGCTGCAGAATTTTGAAGAGTATCGCGTACATGGCTATAAGCCTGAAAAATGTAAAATGCGCAGCGATTCATTCGCCACCGAGCTAAAACTCCGGGTCAATTCTCCGGAGACCGATTCGACGGGAAGCAGTAATTGACAGGCGCCTGTTAGGCTTTCCCC
>JAGXLR010000102.1 GCA_018334555.1 Desulfobacterales bacterium | reverse complement strand
GGGAGGAGTTGAAGATGATGATCCATATGACCATGCCCGACTATTTTATCCCGATTCACGGCGAGTATCGCCATCTGTATCATCATGCGAGGCTTGCCGAACAATGCGGCATCGCCGCGGAGAACGTGCTGCTTGCGGAAAACGGCCAGATTATCTGTTTTGATGAGACCGGCGGGCGGATTTCGGGCGAAGTGACAACCAGCCGGGTCCTCGTGGATGGAAAAGGCATCGGGGATGTCGGCCGCTCGGTCCTAAAAGAGCGGCGGAAGCTTTCGGAAAAGGGGCTGGTTGTGGTCATCCTCGTCCTTGATGAGGCCACCGGCTTTGTGATGCACGGCCCTGAGCTCGTGTCCAAGGGGTTTGTATTCGAAGGTGAAACCGGTCACATTCTAGAGGATGCCAAGTGTATCGTACTCGAGCTGGTTGACGATATGGCTGCCGAGCGGCCGTCGGACGGCGCGGCTTTTTTGAGAAACCGGCTGCCCGGGGCGCTTCGGGAGTATTTTAACTTTACAATGAAGCGAAAGCCGGTCATTGTACCGGTGGTGTTGGCGGTTTAGCCCCTAACCCCAGAGCATAGAGGCGAAGTCTTTTGAAGTCCATGCGAAATGAAATTCTCGGAATCTTCTTATTTTTTCTGGTGATATTTACGCTTATCAGCCTGTTGACGTATAGCCCGGCAGACCCGTCGATCCATCACGTGGGGACAAGCGGGGGGGTTGATAATTTTTTCGGTCTGATCGGTGCCTACCTTTCGGGCATATTGATCGGGCTTTTTGGGGTAGGGGCATTCTGGATACCGGTTTTGCTGCTCCTGGCTTCTATTCAGTTTTTTAAAGACCGATCGCCAAGGGCTCTGATGTTGATCGGCGGCGGGGGATTGCTGCTGGTGGTCGTAACGGGCGGCCTTTTCGCCATATACGGGGATTCATATGAGGTGCTCGGCAGCACCTATACGGCCGGCGGCATGATCGGCCACCCTCTGAGAACCCTGTTGCTGACATATTCCAATACGACCGGCGGAACCGTCATTTTGCTGGTTTTTTTTATCATCGGGTTCATACTGACGACCGGCGTCTCCTTTCTTGCGGTTTTAAAAAACGGCTGGAAATTTTTGGTGTCCGGGGTCCATCGCTTGAAAGGCGGGGCCGCAAATCTAAAGAAACGGAGAAAAGAGGCGAAGGAAAAGAAGTCTTCACAGGCCAGGCCGAAAAAAACGGCGCCGAAAAAGAAATCGCCCCGGAAAAAGGCAGAGGCGCCGCAAAAAGAGGCCGGGGAGGGGGATATCACAATCAAGGAGGCGCAGTGGATTAAGCAGAACCGCTCGCCCGTCTCGAAACCGAAGCAACAGGTATTCGAATCCATGCGGTTCGACAATGGATTCCGGCTGCCCTCTGTCGAGTTTCTAAAAGATCCGGAAGTGGTTGTGGATTCGGTGGATAATGACCATTTAAGGGAGATGTCGCGTTTGCTGGAACAGAAGCTCGATGATTTCGGCGTCAAGGGAAAGGTCGCCACCGTGGCGCCGGGGCCGGTCATTACCCGATTTGAATTTGAGCCTGCGCCCGGCATCAAAATCAACAAGGTGGTCAACCTCTCCGATGATCTGGCGCTGGCGCTCAAAGCCATGAGCATAAGAATCATCGCACCCATCCCGGGTAAAGCCGTGATCGGCATTGAAGTCCCGAATGCCAAGCTGGAAGGTGTGGTGATCAAAGACATTGTCTCATCTTCAGCATATGAAAAGTCAAAATCAAAGCTGCCCCTGGGAATGGGAAAGGATATTGTCGGCAGTCCCGTGATAGCCGATCTTCAAACCATGCCCCATTTATTGATTGCGGGTGCGACGGGAACGGGCAAGAGTGTGGCTTTAAATACAATGATTTGCAGCCTTTTGTATAAAGCCACGCCCGAGGATGTCAAATTTATCATGATTGATCCCAAGCGGATCGAGCTCTCCGCCTATAATGATATCCCCCATATGATTACGCCGGTGGTTACAGACATGAAGAAGGCGACCAATGCGCTTTTTTGGGCGGTAAAGGAAATGGAGCGCCGCTATCAGCTATTGTCTGAAAATAGGGTCCGCAATATCGAGCAGTACAACCGCAAAATACAGAAATCCCCCTCCGAACCCGCCTCTGAAGATGCGCCCCTACCGGAAAAACTGCCGTATATCGTGATTATTATCGATGAATTGGCCGATTTAATGATGGTCTCCTCCAGGGATGTGGAGGTGGCGCTCACCCGGCTGGCACAAATGGCCCGGGCCGCCGGTATCCATTTGATTCTGGCCACCCAGCGGCCCTCGGTGGATGTTCTAACCGGTGTGATAAAGGCCAATTTCCCCACCCGGCTTTCCTTTCAGGTCTCCTCTAAAACGGATTCGCGGACGATTATAGACACCAACGGCGCTGAAACTTTGCTGGGAAACGGGGATATGCTGTTTTTGCCGCCTGGAACGGCCAAACTGCAGCGGATTCACGGGGCCTACATCTCCGAAGAGGAGTTGACCGATATCGTCGAATTCCTAAAGACTCAAAAATCGCCGGATTATAATGAGGCGGTGCTTGAAAACCAGAGTTCGGAAAAAAACGGGTCTGAAGAAAAGGACTATGACGAACGCTATGACGAAGCGGTCGCCCTGGTTGCAAAGACCGGCCAGGCATCTATCTCCATGGTTCAGCGGCATCTGAGGGTTGGGTACAACCGCGCCGCCCGGATCATCGAACTGATGGAGGAGGAAGGGGTCGTAGGGCCTTCTGACGGTGTTAAGCCAAGGGAGGTGCTGGTAAGAAACTATGAGGGGATGTCGTAGTTTGGGGTGAAAGGGGAAAGGGGGAATAGGATATAGGGGTTATGATGGATGATGGGCTGATTGAAGCTGTTAAAGGATTCCTTGATAAGGAGGAGGGGCGCCGGCTCTATGAGACGGCCCTTATAGCCAGCCGGATGGGGCCGTGCCTTGAGATCGGCAGTTACTGCGGCAAATCCGCACTTTATTTGGGGGCTGCGTGCCGGAAAACCGGCGGCATTCTTTTTTCAATCGATCACCACCGGGGCTCTGAAGAACAGCAGGCCGGGGAGGGCTATTTCGACCCGGACACCTATGATCCGAAAACCGCTGGGATCGATACATTGCCGATATTCCGGCAGACCCTTTTTAAGGCCGGCCTCGAGGATGTGGTGGTGCCGGTTATTGCCAGCTCCGAGGCAGTGGCGAAATTTTGGTCCACCCCTTTAGGCTTGGTTTTTATCGATGGCGGCCACACCTATGAAGCGGCGGCGGGCGATTATACGGCCTGGGCGGGGCATATCATGGCCGGCGGCTATTTGTTGATCCATGATATCTTCAAGAACCCGGAAGAAGGCGGACAGGCGCCGTATTATGTCTACCGGCTGGCCCTGGCCTCCGGTCTTTTCAGAGAGCTTCCCATGACCCGGACGCTGGGGGTCTTGCAGCGCAGAAAGCCTGGCGAACCTTCTGTTCCGGCTGATACCTGATTTCGGATTAAAATACAATCAAAAACAGTAAAGTCATAGGCCTGGCCGGGAAATGATCTTTTTTTTAAAATATAGCACCAGGCTTTTGCCCAGTACGGGGTTTAAGAGGTTGTCCATGAATCGCGTAATTTTCGGTTTTTTCATGATGTCCCAGGTGAGCAGGCGGTGGTAGAGGTTGACCGCTGGGGAGTCCTTTCGGTCGGGGCCGACAAGGCATTTCAGCCACCAGAAGGGCGTGTGCAGGCTATGGGCAAAATGGGCCGCCTGGCATTTTGCCCCATTGTTTTCGAAAAGCGACTTGATGCGGTCTTTGCGATATATCCGGACATGGCCGCCGCTTACCGAGTAATAGGCCTTGGATAGCTTCCAGCAGATCTTTTCCGGATAAAACCTCGGCACACTGACGACCAGGGTGCCGCCCGGTTTAAGCACGCGCATTACTTGTTCCGCTGCACGGGCATCGTCCGGAATATGCTCCATGACTTCGGCGCATATCACCAGATCAAACGAAGCCTCAGGAAAGGGAAGTGCCAGGATATTGCCGACTGCGCAGCCCCAGCTCCCGCCGCCATGGGCGCCAATGGCCTCGTGGTACATCAGCCGTCCCCTGGCTTCACGCACGTCGTCGAAGCTTGCATCCACGCCGATAACTGTTACTTTCTCAAATTCATTGACCCGGCATGCATGCCGGCCGCTGCCGCAACCCATATCGAGGATTCTATCGCCGGGTGAAATGCGGAGACTATTAAAATCAACAGTAATCATGGATCACCTTGTCATAGGCCGCGACTGTTTTTTTTGCCGCCGCATGCCATGTGAGATGGTTTTGAACGCGCCTGTATCCGGCCTGGCTTAACTTTTGCGCGTATTCCGGATGATCCAGAACCGAAAACAGGGCCTTGACCAGGGCCTCCGGGTCCGCCGGGGGAATTAAAATCCCCGCATCTCCGACGACCTCCGGCAGGGCGCCGCCGGTCGTGCTAATCACCGGTACCCCGCAGGCCATGGCTTCGCCGGCGGGCAGGCCGAATCCTTCATAAACAGAGGGTACCACCGCGACGGCCGCCCTGGCATATTGCTCGACGAACTCCCCGTAGCTGATTCGACCCGTAAATGTTACCAGATGACCGATTCCCAGCTGCCGGATGAGTTTGACGACCATTCCGTTTTTTTTGGGTTTGCCGACGACAACCAGCCGGATATCGCGTTTTCTTGCAATTTCCGAAACCGCCATCAGCAGGTAATGGAGTCCCTTCAGGGGGGTGTCTGCGCTGTTCGTTACAATGATGCGGTTTTTCTCCCGGCAAATGCCTTTAACGGGATAGAAAAGCTGCGTGTTGATGCCATTCGGGACAATGGAAAACCGCTCTTCGGGGATCTTAAAAGCCCGGCTGATATCGCTTCGGGCGGATTCGGATACCGTTATGACATGGGGGATGCGCCTGGCCACCCGTTTCTGCATGTCCAGAAAGGAGTGCCAGCGCAGCTCCTTTAATTTTTGCCACAGATGGGGGGCGGATTTTACCGCAATCTCTCTGTCCACGGTGATGGGATGGTGGATGGTGGCCAGGGTGGGCAGCACATTTTTAATCATCCAGGTGCCATAGGACAGGCTCTGGTTATCATGGATGACGTCGTATCGGTGCCGGTTTTTATGGATGTATCGGGCCGCCCGCAGGCCAAAGGTAAACGGCTCCGGAAATCCCATGGTGGAGACCCCGATCCATTCGATCAGGTTGGTCATATCTTTGAGTTCATGGAGCTTCGGCAGCCGGAAGGGATCTTCCGGATCGTAGAGATCAAGACTGGGCATTTTGATTAAACGGATGCCGGGATCCACCTCGGGGTATGGCGGCCCGGATACCACATCTACCCGATGCCCCAAACTTAGAAGCGCCCGACTGAGGTTTTTGATATACCCCCCCTGGCCGCCACAGTGCGGATTGCTGCGATAGCTCAAGAGGCCTATTCGAAGCGGGGACTTATGCATAATGGTATTTGACACCGACTCGTTTCTTATCTATATTAAATAAAATTCAAACACAATTACTAAATTTAGGTTTAAGTAAAATACTTCAAATACTGTTACTGCGAAAATTCGTCAAGACCTTTGTCGGCCACGGGGGATATGGAAAATTCGTTATCGGTCAATATTGGCGGCCTCCTGCTCCAAAATCCGGTGATGACCGCATCCGGAACCTTTGGCTTTGGCCGGGAGTTTGAATCCCTGGTGGATTTAAACCGGCTGGGCGCGGTCATCGTTAAAGGTTTGGCGCGTGAGCCGTCTCCGGGCAATCCGCCGCCGAGGATTGTCGAAACCCCGTGCGGCCTGTTAAACGCGATCGGTCTCGAGAACATCGGCATCGAAGCATTTATCAAAGACAAGCTTCCCTTTCTGGCCCCATACGCGAGCGCCGTGATCGTCAATGTGTACGGACAAACGCCCGAAGCATACGCGGCTGTGGCTCAACGATGCGAGGGCGCCGACGGAGACGGGATTGACGGCCTGGAAGTCAATATATCCTGTCCGAATGTAAAGGCAGGCGGCGTAAGCTTCGGGGTGGCGCCGGAGGCCGCCGCTGAGGTGGTCTGTGCCGTTCGGGAGAAAACGACCAAACCGCTCATCGTAAAACTAACCCCCAATGTAACCGATGTCACAGGTATTGCCGAAGCCGTGGTGGCGGCCGGGGCGGATGCCGTTTCCCTGATCAATACGCTGGCCGGCATGGCCATAGATATCAACAGTCGCCGACCGAAGCTGGGCAATATTACCGGCGGTCTCTCCGGGCCGGCCATTAAACCGGTTGCCCTTCGGATGGTCTGGGAGGCCGCCCGGGCGGTTGATGTGCCGGTGATCGGTGTCGGCGGGATTTCGACGGCCGAGGACGCCCTTGAGTTTATTATTGCCGGGGCCGCCGCGGTACAGATCGGAACCGCGAATTTTACGAATCCCGGGGTCACAATGGAGGTGATTGACGGCATCCGTTCATTTCTTAGCCGGGAAGCCATTGGCCATATTACGGAGC
Source organism: Desulfobacterales bacterium (assembly GCA_018334555.1). GTDB lineage: Bacteria > Desulfobacterota > Desulfobacteria > Desulfobacterales > Desulfosalsimonadaceae > M55B175. The sequence continues at coordinate 4,911 of JAGXLR010000102.1, read as the reverse complement.
TGATCGGCACCCTGTCGACGAAATAAAAAAAAATACTATTAACATACTATTTTAATGTGCTATAAAACGAAATTAATTCAAACGGTGTTTTTTTTATTAAACGGTAATTCAAGTAAAAGGAGTCTATTATGTTGAAAAAAGTAATTATCGCAATGATGGTGGTGCTAATGATGGCCAGTGTATCGATGGCACGGGAATATAAGGGCATTGATATACCGGAAACCATGGTTGCCGGAAACGATGTGCTGGTCCTCAACGGGATAGGTGAGAGATCCGTATTTATGCAGCAGGTCTATGTAATCGGTCTGTACTTAATGGAGGCGCAAACAGACGCTCAGGCGGTCTTGGATGCGGATGAGCCGATGGCCGTAAAAATGCATGTGACCAATGCGATGTTTGCCAGTAGCAAGAGGGTAATGGATGCTTTATACAAGGGATTCAGAAATAATATGCCAAAGGGGGACCTGACCCCCATCGAGGGCAAGGTGGAAAAATTCAATGCCTGTTTTTCAGACGAAATTAGCAAACATGATGTGTTTGATATCAAATATGTGCCGAATAAGGGGACGACGGTTTATAAAAACGGGGCGCTCAAGGACACGATTGCCGGGGCGGATTTCAAGGAGAACGTCTTCGGGATATGGATTGGTGAAACCCCGTGTCAAAAAGATATGAAAACGGCGATGTTGGCCGGTGATGTCTCTGAAAAGGCCATTGCCATGAGATCGGAGAAAAAGGCCGAGCTTGAAGAGCAGATGATGGCCCAGGCTGAAGCGAAAAAGGCCGAGGCGGCTGGTGCAAAAGAAGAGGCTGAAGAGGCGGCGGCGGAAGCTAAGTCGCAAGCGGCCGCAAAGGCGGAAAAAGAGCTGGCTGCCAAGGAGAAAGCCGTAGAAGAAAAGGCTGAAAAAGCGGCGGCGAAGGCGGAAAAAGAGATGGCTGCAAAAGAAAAAGCCGTCGCGGAAGAGGCCGAAGAGGCCGCTGCGGCAGGCGCAGGGGCGGCGGCTACGGCTGCAAAGGCGGCCGAAGAGATTATCTCAAAAGAGAAGTTCGTCTCAAGCAATATCTATTTCTCTCTGAGCAGCAATAGTTTGTCCGATGCGGCCAAACAGAAGCTGGATGCCAAGGCCGCCTGGCTCGAGGCGAACCCGGATACTGAAGTGGTTATAGAGGGGCATTCGGATGCCCGGGGGCCCAAAGACCTAAACCATCGTCTGGCCAAACAGCGCGCCCAGAGCGTTAAGGACTACCTGGTCAATGCCGGTATCGGGGCGAGCCGCATGGCGGTTAAAAGCTACGGCGAAGAACGTCCCGCGGTCTCAGGGAATAATAAGGCGGCTTGGATGAAGAACCGTCGGGTGCATTTAAAGATTGTTGAATAACCGGGAACGGGATTATTCCAACAGAAAAGGATGAATGAATTTTGCAGGGGCGGGTTTCAACCCGCCCCTGCTTTTATCTGGGGTTCATAAGTATTTACCGCAGCTACAGGCCCTCTTCCGTGGTGGGGGGATTCTGTTTCAAATACTCGAGCCGGTTTAACCCGTTGACATAGGCATAGGCACTGGCGGTGATGATATCGGGGTCTGTGCCCCGGCCAAGGGCAATCAGGCCGTCTTCTTTGAGCCGCACGGTCACCTCGCCTTGGGCATCGGTTCCATCTGTTAGGGCGTTGATGGAAAAGCGCAGGAGTTCCGAGCGGGTCTGGGTCAGTTCGGCAATGGTATGATAGGTCGCGTCAATCGGGCCATTGCCGGTACCGGTGCCTTTTATGACTTTTCCGTTAATTGAAATCTTGACACTGGTCGTCGGAAATACCGTGGTCCCGCTGGAGATATGAAGGTATTCCAGGGAATAGATATCCGATGTGCGGAGTATGTCCTCGTTGACCAGCGCCTCAATATCCTCGTCATGGACGACTTTTTTCTTGTCCGAAAGAATTTTGAATTTTTCGAAAATTGACTTGATCTCATCTTCGGAGAGATCATAGCCCATATTTTTTAGATGCTTTCGAAGCGCATGCTTTCCGGAGTGCTTGCCCATGACCATCCGGTTACTGGTAAGCCCGACGGTCTCCGGTTTCATAATCTCATAGGTCATCGGGTTTTTTAAAACCCCGTCCTGATGGATGCCGGCTTCGTGGGCAAAAGCATTGGCGCCTACGATGGCCTTGTTCGGTTGAACCATAATCCCGGTAATCATGCTTACCAGTCGGCTGGTGGGATGGATTCGTTTGGTTTCGATGCCGGTGGTCACCGGCACATAGCTCGGACGCGTATGCAGCGTCATGACCAGCTCTTCCAGGGAGGTGTTGCCGGCCCGCTCGCCGATGCCGTTGATGGTGACTTCCGCCTGCCTGGCGCCTGCATGTATCGCGGCCAGCGTATTGGCTGTAGCCAGCCCAAGGTCGTTGTGGCAGTGAACGCTCAGGATGGCCCTGTCTATGTTGGGGGTATTTTTCATCACGTAGGCAATCAGCTCACTGAATTCCCTGGGAATGGCGTAGCCCACGGTATCCGGCAGGTTGACGACTCTGGCGCCGGCGTCAATTACAGTTTCAAAAATTTTGCAGAGAAAATCCGGATCGCTCCTGGAGCCGTCCTCGGCTGAGAATTCCACATTTTCCGTGAACGAGGCGGCGTACTTAATCGCATCCACGGCTGTGCTTAAGACTTCCTCCCGCGACATTTGCAGTTTATGCGTCATGTGAATGTCCGAGGTCGCCAGAAACACATGCAGCCGCGGATTCGCCGCATGGCATACCGCCTTCCATGCCCGGTCGATATCATTGACCGAGGCCCGGCAAAGTGCGGCGATTTCGGCATTGTTCACTTTTTTGGACACCTCGGATACGGCCTCGAAATCGCCCTCGGAGGAAGCGGGGAATCCGGCCTCAATCACATCGACGCCCAATTTTTCCAGCTGGGTGGCGATTCTTACCTTTTCCGCAGTATTCATGCTGGCGCCGGGCGACTGCTCCCCATCGCGCAATGTCGTATCAAATATGTATAATTTTTCTTTCATGGTATGGCTCCATTTACCTTGTCTTTTGCCAGTTTGAACTGGAAGCTGTCAGCCAGCGCCTGCCAACTGGCTTCAATGATATCCTCCGATACACCGATGGTGCTCCAGAGCTTTTCTTCATCCCTGGATTCAATCAACACCCGGACTTTGGCGCCCGTGCCCTCGGTGCCGTCAAGTACGCGAACCTTGAAATCAACCAGGTGAACCGGGTCGAGCTCATTGGCATACACATGGTTCAAGGCCTTTCTCAGGGCGTTGTCCAATGCACTGACCGGCCCATAGCCTTCGGCAGCCGTAATTTCTTTGACATTGCCGACGCTGATCTTGATCAGCGCATGGGAGTAGCAGGGCTGGTCCTTGTCCTTTTCTATGGTGACCCGGAAGGAGTCGAGTTCAAATAGCGGTTGAAACTGTTGGGTCAGTTTTTCCATGAGGATTTTAAACGTGCCATCCGCCACGTCAAACTGATAGCCCTCCTGTTCGAGTCGTTTCACCTCGGAGACGATTTCATTCGTGCTGACCTCTTTAGCGTCTATATCGATACCCATTTCCCGGGCTTTGTACTCAATGTTGCTTTTACCGCCCAGATCCGACACCAGTACGCGCCGCTCATTGCCGACAAGGGCCGGGTCCATATGTTCATATGCCCGGGGCTCCTTCATGATGGCATTGACATGAACGCCGCCTTTATGGGCGAATGCGCTTTTCCCCACAAAAGGGCGGGAATGGATGGGCGGCATATTGGCCGTCTCACTCACAAAGAGCGAGGTCTTGCGGAGCTTTTTTAGGTTTTCGTCGCCAAGACACGGATGCCCCATTTTCAACTGCAGAGTCGGGATGATGGCGGTCAGGTCCGCATTGCCGCATCGTTCGCCATACCCGTTGATGGTCCCCTGGACGATGACCGCTCCGCTTCGCACTGCGGTAATCGAATTCGCCACGGCCAGTCCCGAGTCGTTGTGGGTATGGATGCCGAAGCGGACCTGTTCGGCCGCCTTACCGACATCTGAATCCTTAAATAAGAACTCACGGGTATTTGCCATGATCTGTTCGATCTCATGGGGCAGGGTGCCGCCGTTGGTATCGCAGAGCACAAGAACGTCCGCCCCCCCGGATACAGCCGCCTTAAGCGTCTCCACCGCGTATTCCGGGTTATTTTTGAAGCCGTCGAAGAAATGTTCGGCATCATAATGGACTTCCAGATTATTCTGCTTTAAATATTCGACGGATTCCCTTATCAGTTGCAGGTTGTCCGCCGGCCCGATATTTAAAATTTTTTCTACATGAAGATCCCATGTTTTGCCGAAAATGGTGGCAACAGCAGCGCCGCTTTCGATAATGGCATTCAGATGCCGGTCTTCAGCCGCAGTAATGCCGAATTTATGCGTGGCCCCAAAGGCCGTGAGCCGTGCATTTTGAAATGTTTCGGCCTTGGCCATTTCAAAGAAGCTTTCATCCTTTTTATTTGAGCCGGGCCATCCGCCCTCGATATAATGAATGCCTAAATCATCGAGTTTTTTGGCTATTTTAAGCTTATCATAGGCGGAAAAGTTAATATTTTCGCCCTGTGTGCCGTCTCTTAATGTGGTATCATAGACCATTACCTGTTCCATGACGGACGTCTCCAATATTTCCCTTTATTTAGTTTTGAAAAATTTTATGTGCCAGCCAGGCCAGAAATTGAGGGCTCTGCCTTGGCATTTTGTGTCTAAAATTACAAACTCCAAGCACCAAATTTCAAACAAATTCCAAATTCCAATATATGATGGCTTCGTAAAAAGCGATTTATTGCGCTGGCGCCCCATTTTTGCAGAAAGTAACTCTGAAAAGCGTCCGCATTGTCATTTCGAGCGGTAGCGAGAAATCTTTAACAATCAAGATTCCTCGTCA
>JAGXLR010000101.1 GCA_018334555.1 Desulfobacterales bacterium | reverse complement strand
CAGTAGATGCGGTGAAATTGGAAATCCCGGAGGGTTTCAAATTTTTTGATTTAAAAAATGATCCAATATCCTAAAAATAAAATAAAAATTAAATCTTCAAAAAATTGAAACGCTCAATTTAGGTTTTTATCAGCTGTTCGAAATGGATCGATGCCAAAAAACTCGTCGATAAAAGAAGAGCCTTTATACAACAGCCGGATTATTAATGCCTACATTAAGCTTATCAAACGGAAGTACCCTTCTGTAAATATTCGTGAACTTCTTGACTATGCGGATATGAAGCCTCAAGAGGTCGATGACCAGGGGCATTGGTTCACGCAAACCCAGGTCGATCGATTCTACGAACACGCTGTCAACCTCACCGGAAACGAAAATATTGCAAGGGAAGCCGGGCGTTATGCGGCCTCGCCGGAGTCGATCGGGGCGATGCGCCAATATGTTTTAGGGTTGGCGGCACCGGCGAAGGTATATGAATTGATCGGCAAGACGACCCGAAATTTTACCCGTTCTTCAAAATATGAATCCCGCCTGATTTCCCCCAATAAAGTGGAGATCCTTGTTTCTCCATACAAGGGTACGGTAGAAAAACCTTTTCAATGCGAAAACCGAAAGGGATTTTTCGAAGCCATACTAATGGTCTTCAACAACAAGCCCCCCCATATCGAACATCCTGAGTGTATCTTTCGGGGGGACAAGGTGTGCCGGTATATCATCACGTGGGAAAAAAATTTTAACACCTACTATAAGATTCTTCGGAACTATCTGACCCTATTTGTCCTCATTGCCGCAATGGTTTCTCTAGCGCTTTTGCCTTTTAAAACCTGGGCCTTGCTATCGGCTGTCTTTGTGATCGTGTTGCTCACTGCGGCCCTGGTCGGGGAGTTTCTTGATAAAAGAAACCTGAAAGAGACCATGCATAACCTGCAGGAGGCGAGCGATCAACTCGTCAACCAGATTGAAGTCAACTACAATAACCGGCTGGTGACGCGGGATATCGGGCAGATCATCAATCGACGCTATAACCTTGAAGACGTACTCAAAGAGCTTGTCGGGGTATTGGAACACCGGCTCGATTTTGATCGCGGTATGATTATGCTGGCCAATCCGCAAAAAACGCAGCTTCGTTTTTGGGGGGGCTTCGGTTATAGTGAGGATCAACTGAAATTTTTACGGCGCCTGTCTTTTCATCTGGACAATCCCTCTTCCAAAGGTGCTTTTGTTATCGCCTTTCGGGAGCAGAAACCGTTTTTGATTAACAATATCGATGAGATTCAGGACACCCTATCTGAACGCAGCCTCAATTTCGCAAAAAAAATGGGGGGGAAATCCTTTATCTGCTGCCCGATTATCTGTGATGAGGAGTCCATCGGTATTTTAGCGGTGGACAATATCAGATCCAAGCGGCTGCTGGTCCATAGTGACTTGAGCCTGTTAATGGGCATTTCCCATTTTATTGGCATCTTTATCCGGCATACCGAACACCTTGAAGCCCGGCAGAACCAGCTACAGTCCATTCTAAAAGTGTTGGTGTCGAGCATAGATGCCAGGGATCCGGTCACAAAGGGGCATTCAGAATGGGTGGCCGAATACGCCGTGGGCATCTGCGATGAGCTTGAATTGGACAAAGACTATCGGGAGATGATTCGGATTGCGGCGTTGCTCCATGACTACGGAAAGATCGGCATCCCGGACTCGATGTTGAAGAAGGCAGATAAATTGACCGAATATGAATACGAATATGTCAAACTTCATGCGGACAAGACCCGGGAGATACTCTCTGAAATCAATTTTGAGGGGGCCCTTCGGGAAGTCCCGGAAATTGCAGGGGCACATCATGAAAAAATCGATGGCACCGGCTATCCCATGGGCTTGAAGGGCGAAGAGATCCCCTTTGGCGCCAGAATTATTGCGGTTGCGGACTATTTTGAGGCGCTGACCGCTAACAGGTATTATAGTGAGCCCCTGCCGCCGGGCAAAGCATTGGAGCTAGTGGCTGAAAAGAGCGGCACCTATTTTGATAAGCAGGTATTAGAAGCCTTTATCCGATATTACATGCGGACCTATGGCGAGAGCCTGGAGGCGAAAAAAACCCGGGTGTCATAGCTGTTCCTGTAAGTGCGGTTTCCGACCGCAGCAGGCGATGACAGGGGTATAGGTGAAACGCCGCGGGTTGAGGAAGAACTTTTTGAAAGCCTCATAAAAGCCGTCAAAGCCATTTTTAAAATCCTGGTAAAAATTATATCCGGATTTTTTACCGGCTACCGTCACTTTGGTTATCCAGTTAAACTCATCTTTTTCCCGTAATTTTCCGAAAATCATGTGATGGGCGCTGATTTCGACATTTATATGGCTATAGTCCAAGTCATATAGGAAGGAATACAATCTGCGTCCGGCATAGGGATCAAAGTTTTTTTTCCCCTCCAGCGCTTTAATAATCCCGTTTAGGCTATTCTCCAGATTTTTGGGAAGGGAATAATGATTCATCGAGTTAAGATCTAGATCGATCAGGCAGAGAATTCCGCCGGGCTTTAATGCCGACGAGAGATTTTTGACGATATCAAAGTTTTTCGATTTATAGTATTCCAGCACGAAGCGCACCCAGATAAAATCAAAAGGCCCCAAATCAGTTAATGGCTCGGTAATATCCCGGTTGATAAAATCGATATTCGCATCGGAATAGTGGGCCCTTGCGTAGGCAATTCTTTCCTTCGAATTATCGATCCCGATGGCTTTTCCTCCGGGCTTGATTAATCGGCTTAAATAATAGGTCGTCTTTCCGGGGCCGCAGCCAATATCCGCAACTCGCATGGGAGGTTTAATACCCGCCCACATGGCCTGTTTTTCGATCGTTACCGGATCGGTTTTCATGTCCATGCGGAGCGCTTCTTTATCGTTTTCCATCAAGTATTGGTAGGCAAGCATAGTATCCGATTCGTTCATTTAGTTATTTTTTATATTCGTATCACTTCATTTTAAAAATTTCAATCCAATTTTTTGTTTTTTTTAAAAATATCCCATTAAAACATAAAATCAATATATTAACTTAAAAATATAAGGCTTTGTTATTATTAAATTTTCTTCAATTTAAGGCGGAAGCGTTTAAATCAGGAGGTCAAAATTTTTGAAATAGTCATCTGAATAGGCCATGCTGAGTGCCCACAGATTGTAGAGTCTTTCATATTTGAGGGGCTGCTCTTTGGTGTAGGAAAAGGGAAAGACGAGTACTGGAAATGTCTTTTGTTCATATTTTTCAGAAAGTTGACTAATGGCCAGGTAGAGAATTGAGGGGGTCAGTTTATCGGGTTCTAATACAAAGATACTTATCGAATTGGTCAGATCAGACAGGTTTATGGCAAAATCAGAAAAATTCGCCATAAAAACGGCTTTTATGATATTATCCTTTTTAAGCGAATACAGCCTTCGCTGCCGTTTCATATTTATTTTTTGATAAGCGTTGGCTAGGCTATGGCGATTACTCATATCCTCATCCGGAAGCAGATCCATTGCTTGAAGCATCAGGCCGCCCGCCGCGTGTTCGTAAAAATTATAGAGTTCGTTCAGGTCATTGTGCGTAGACTTGATCAGTTCCCAGTCTTCCGGCAAGCCTCTGGCCGCCTCTCGTTGTTTTCGATAATGCAGATAGGCAAACGTATCGATTGAACAGGCTTTTGGATTGCCTATATTTTTCTGTATACCGCCGAAAAAATAATTGGGGAATTTATTTTCCGGCCGAAAATAGCATATCAGGTAGTCCATATGGCTCGAAAACAAACGGTAGGAGTCGTAGGTAAATTCACCAATTTGTTTCAATATATCAATCCCCACTTTCCGCTGGTTGGAGGGAAGGGCGGCCAAGTGATGAATCAGCCATGTATTTTCATAGAATCTCAGCATTGAGAGATGCCCCTGGATAACCCCCTTCCGTTGCCAGGTAAAATAACGGGAAATATTTGAATTCGTCGTATAGAGGTATTCGTATGTGCTTCGAATTTTTTCTTTATTTTTCTGTATGGCCTTGTATTTCTTGGGATAAATAAAACCGGTTTCAAAGAAGAATTTCCACAGCTCGTCCAGATCCACTTCATTGCAGATATAAATATTCTGATTCTCATTTTGATGAAGCAGGGACAATAGCCGCATATGATCATTGCAGTCCATGTCCAGAAAAGTAATCCCACACTGCACGACAGGGGAAGCGTCTTTGTCATTGCCATCGGGGTTGATATTTCGGTATATGACCTGCGCTTTGCATTTGAGTTTAAACGCATTGGCCAGATTAATCGATAATTCCGGGATAATCATGCCGGGCAGCAATACCGAATTCTCTTCATCATCCTCAACAGATACACCGGAACCCGATACATCAATGGTTTTTAGGGTGACCAGCTTTCCGGTAAACGGGTGGTTAAAAATGATATGCGGCGTAGGCGTCAGTTTTAACCGCCGGCTTCGATATTCTTTTGGGCAGAAACGTTGAATATTGGAAGTCAGCGGTTTTAAAATCAGCGTTTTTTTTCTGGCGGCGGCATCCTGTTTAATTATGGCGCATTGGCAGGAATATAATGTCTCAGCCCCTTTTAGTATAATCAGGGTCACATTATCTTTGGGGTTCAGCCATTGATGGGCTTCCTTCGGGGATTGATGGATTTCCACGCGAAAAGAGGATGAACTGAAATCCATGAGGAACCCGGCAAATGTGATACTATTTTGCATGATATTGACGCCCAGGGAATCACACGTGAACCGCCTGGCTTTTCTTGAACTGCGTTGCGTGGATTTATCCGGCAACCTAAAGCATATCCCTTTTTTGTTTAAAGACCTTATCGAGGCGTCAATGGACAGGACGGTCTGGCCCTCGTCAACCAAAATATTTTGGAAAACATAGAGTTCTTTTATTTGCTGGATGTCGGGGGGATGCTGCCATAGGCAGGCAAGAAATTGCCCGAAGCAGAGCTGGGGCCATACATCAAAAGAGATAATCCGGCCGTCTCTTTGGTGTTTGAAATTCAGGCGGACGGTTTCCTCGTTAAAATTAATCAGGTTCAGTTTATTGACGAGTTTGTTCTTTCTGACGGTTTTTTCCTTTTTCTCGACCGGAGGGGAGGGGGGTGGATCAAGATCGGTGTCAATAATTCGAAGATTGGCCCGGGTAGTATTTAAATCATCAGAAGGGTTGTTCTCCTTTCTTTTTTTATCTTCTTCAATATAATCCATATGCTCTCAGGCATCGTTGGCAGGTTAAAGCCCGGTAATCAGCTAACTCGTGCCCATCCATAAATAGCTAATCTGCTGTGTCAGGCTTAAATTTTGATCCTCAACATCCTTCGCGTATGTCTGCGGTTAAAATTTTCGCCTGCCTTGAACTTGAACAAATTATCTTATTTATGGACGGACGCTAACTAACCGTCATTTCGTATTAAATAACCCGGAAACATCGTAACTGTCAAGCTTTTTTACCCCTCTGATCTTATATTGACATATAGGAGAAGGGTTAGATATACTTAAATTGAACGTATCAATTTTTTGAAGATTTAATTTTGACAATCTCGTAAAAAGTCGATTTTAGAGATGGCAAAGTAAAAAGTTCAAGATCAAGGCGCGCAAAATCCCGAGGAATGCAGCGTACTTAGCTGTACGTGAAATTCCGAGGGATGGAAGCGCAACACAGATATTGGACTTTTTACGAAGCCATCATTTTTAGGATAAAGTATTTTTAATGGCTCACCCTCCTCGATGCGTTTATATAGGGTACAGTTTCAAAAATTTAATTCGATTTTACGACTCCTTCTAAACCCATGCAGCTGATTACGACCCATCGCAGCACGGACTTTGACGCGTTTTCCTCTCTGATCGCCGGCACCCTGCTCTATCGAGGGGCCGTCCCCTTGCTTCCCAAAGTTGTCAATCCAAATGTTAAAGCATTCTCATCCATCCATAAGGACCTCTTTGAGATGTATCATGTGGATGATATTGATTTCAGCCGGATTGACAAACTGATCGTTGTGGACACCAATAGATGGACGCGGCTCGAAAAAATGGATGGTTTAAAGGCGCGCTCCGATCTTGAAATCGATGTGTGGGATCATCATGAGGAACAAACCGATCTGAATCCGAATTGGATCTGTCAGGAAAAAATCGGGGCCAATATCACTCTGATGATCCGGGAAATAAAGAGGCGCAAGATCAAGTTGACCCCGATGCAGGCGACGCTTTTTTTAATCGGCCTTTATGAAGACACGGGGAATTTGACATTCTCTTCGACAACGGCGGAAGATGTCTATGCCGCCGGCTACTTGCTGGAAAACAGTGCCGACTTAACCGTTTTAAACACGTTTCTGCAGCCTGGATACGGCGTCAAACAAAAGGATGTCCTGTTTGAGATGCTCAAATCCCCGACTCGCGAAAAAATCGGCAATTACAGTGTCGGTATCAATACGGTCCATATAGAGGGGCATATCAGCAACCTCTCGCTGGTCGTGCACATGTATCGGGAGATACTCAATCTTGAGGTCGCATTCGGCATATTTGTGCATGAGGAGCATGACAAATGCATTATCATCGGCAGAAGCGTTGTTGAAGATATCAATATCGGCTCAATCATGCGCAGCATGGGGGGTGGTGGCCATCCGGGGGCCGGCTCTGCCATGCTTAAATCCGTCAATCCGGATGCATTGCACGAGTGGATACTCGAGTTATTAAAAGGCAATCAACAGGCAAGCGTCCAGATCAGCGACCTGATGTCCTATCCGGTGATTACGGTTACATCGGATACTTCCATGGAAAAAGTCGCCGAAGTTTTGAGAAAAGAGGGCTGTACCGGGGTACCGGTGGTTGATAATGACCGGCTGGTGGGGGTCATTTCCCGAAGAGATTTTCGAAAGGTAAAGGGCGATTCCCGGATGAAAAACCCGGTGAAGGCGTTTATGAGTTCAAGAAATATAACCATCACGCCGGAAAGTAGCCCTATGGAGGCGGCCCGCCTGATGGTGAAATATGATATCGGCCGTCTGCCGGTCATCAAAAATGATCGGATTATCGGAATTATATCACGATCCGATGCCATGTTGTATTTTTACGATCTTTTCCCACACTAATGAATGCCCATCCATAAATGGCCAATTTGCCCAATATCTGTGTCAGGCTCAAATTTTAAGCCATCGTCAAAACGGCATCAACGAGTTTTTCGATCCCCACCGCTACATCCTTAATGCTCGGCCCCAGCATATAGGCGGGTGTCGTTACGATTTTGTTTTGCCTGTCGATATGGATCTGATCCACACGGCAGGCCATGTGTTTGGCGCCCATCGTTTCGATGGCCTCCGCCGTGCCGAAGTCGTTGCCGATGGTAACTTCCGGATGCCTATGGGCCAATGCCCTGGCGATAACCGCCGGGGAGATACATATGGCGCCAATCGGTTTGCCGGCATCGGATAACGCGTTAAGGATTCTTGAGACATCCGCGGCGACTTCCGTATCCTTGCCTTTGATGGCGAAGTCGCTCAGGTTTTTGGCGGCGCCGAAGCCGCCCGGCATAATCAATGCGTCCAGTTCCGCAGCCTCGACGGTTTTCAGATCCCGAATTTCGCCTCTCGTTATCCGGGCGGATTCAACCAGCACATTCCGTTTGCCTTCTGCGGCCTCACCGGTTAGATGATTGACAATATGATATTGATCCATATCGGGCGCCATAGATACGATTTTTGCCCCTTTTCGATCCAGCGCAAGAAGCGTCAGCACGGCCTCGTGAATCTCAACACCGTCATATACGCCGCAGCCGGATAACAAGACCCCAACCGTTTTCATGCTCTACTCCTCCGGGGAAAAAGTTGATGGCAATTTTGACCTTTTACGCCACTATCCACTTTGGCGGCCCTCCATAAACGGCTAATTCGGATGGGTGCCGGTTATGGTTGGCCTTCTTATCAGGTCCGATCAGAAAATATTTTCAACAGGGGCTGGCCGTCCCTGTACTGAAAATAGTCGTTTAAAATCGTTTTGTGGTCAAAAACGATTGTATCGGGTAGCTGGTGCCTGGAAAACAGGCCTAAATTTTTCGCATCATCGCGGGCTATGGGCTCTCCGTCAGCCGCCGCCATAAAAACGGTGGAAACCGTATGCCCTCTTGGGTCGCGGGCAGGATCGGAATATGTATGCAATTGTGAGATCAACTCCACATCCAGCGAGGTTTCTTCTTTTGCCTCACGTTTCGCCGCCGCTTCGAGGGGCTCGCCGTAGTCAACGAATCCGCCGGGCAGAGCCCATCCGTACGGCGGATTCTTCCGCTCGATCAGGACGATGCGATCATCAATCTCAATAATAATATCTACTGTAAGCGCCGGCGTCTTGTATGGCATAAACCCTTCGGGAAAGATAATCCGTTTACATTTATAAAAATTTATAATATCCGTAAACGAGGCTTGGGTCAACAAGTAATCGCTCAAATTCAGGCTTTCCAAGATTTGAAACAATGGAGCTATATATGGAACCACAAAACCTGGCGCCCGACGATATTCTCGAGATATCCGGTTATTATTGGAAAACATGCACATTACATGCAGCCGTTAGCCTCGACCTGTTCAGCATTATCGGCGAGGGGGAGCTATCCGGAGAAAAGGCCGCCGAGTGTTTAAATGCGGATAGGGACGGTGTCGAGCGGATCCTAAATGCGCTTTCTGCGATGGGATTATTACATAAACGCGGCAGCCTGTTCAGGAACACGCAAGCATCTATGAAATACCTGGTCCAGGATTCTCCGGCGTATGTCGGGTGGATGATTATGCATCATCAGCATTTGATAACCCCCTGGAGCCAATTGGACCAAGCCGTCATGAGCGGCAATCCCCAAAAAGACGCATTAAGCGTTTCATCGGAAAAATGGCGGGAATGTTTTCTCAAAGGAATGCATACGAATGCCCGTTTACAGGCCCCGGCGGTTGTCTCTGCCATCGATTTGTCCGAAAAGGCGAATCTGCTCGATCTGGGCGGCGGCCCGGGCACCTATGCGATCCATTTCTGTCATAAGCACCCGAACCTGTCGGCGGTTGTCTACGACTTGCCGGGTTCCCGGCCGATTGCGGAAGAAACCATTCGGGAGGCGGGGCTGGCCGACCGGATCCGGTTTCAAGCCGGCGACTTCCACGAAGATGAGATCCACGGGGTTTTTGATGTGGTATGGCTTTCCCATATCCTGCATGCCGAAGGCCTTGAGAACTGCTATAAAATCATTCAGAAGGCGGTGGACGCATTAAAGCCCGGTGGAATGATTTTAATCCATGATTTTATATTGGATGAGAACATGGATATGCCGGAATTCCCCGCGCTTTTTTCATTGAATATGCTGGTCGTTACGGACTCGGGGCAGGCTTATTCGGAAAAACAGATAAAAGATATGTTGTCAGCCGCCGGCGTTCAGGCGATCACCCGCCTTGGTTTCCGCGGCTTCATGGACTCGGGCATAGTTAAAGGCACGCGGGCAAAGTAGCCGCACCCGGGTTTTATTGAACCGTATTTAGCCGTTTTCTGCCGGATAGGGGAATTTTTAAGCGGATGACACCGTGGACGGATCAATCTTGTCCAGTATTTTCCCCTCATGGTCCAGGATGAAGATTAAAAACCCATTGGCCAGCGCATCAGTGGCCAGATCCTCAAAAATGATGGCCTGGACTTCATATTTTTTGCCTTGTTCCCGCGGCATGTTTAAAAAGCAGGTTTGCGCATCATCTTTTGTCAAAAAAGCCGGAATATACGCAATATTGGACTCATCATCGGCCAGACCAACGAATTTCTCGTCCCCACCCGGATTCTCGACGGCCACAAACACCCATGAATCCTTTTCCGGTTGATTCGCCATCTATTTTTTCCTCCCTGTATTCTTTGGGTATCTTTTTCAACAGTTTTTCGGAAATGTCAAGCAAGAGGTTCTCGTAAAAAGTCGATTTTGGGAGGGCAAAGTAAAAAGTTCAAGCCCCGGTTAAGATCCGGGGGCGCGCAAATTCCGTGGAATGCAGCGTACTTAGCTGTACGTGAAATTCCGAGGAATACAGCGCCACACAGATATTGGACTTCCAAGGAATTCGACAATATTTAATATTATCTTAGAAGCTTCCGCTGCTGTTATTCCGAGAAACGAAAGTGACGAGGAATCTTGATTGTTAAAGATTTCTCGCTACCGCTCGAAATGACAATGCGGACGCTTTTCAGAATTACTTTCTGCAAAAATGGTGCGCCAGCGCAATAAATCGCTTTTTACGAAGCCTTTGGCAGTCAATTGACAGAACCTGTCTATTGGGGTAGAATAAATATTTTGTAAAAAGCACCCCTTATATTTTGATTTATAAAGAAAACAATAGGTTAAATGAATACCCGCTTATCAACGATAAAACCGTTTGAAATCGCTTTTATCCGTCCGCCCACGGAGAACCAGAGCCTGGCCTTTCGGTTAACGAGAAACTGCTATTGGAATCACTGCGCCTTTTGCCCCGTATATAAATTCGGCGCCCGGTTCTCGAAAAGGTCCATCGAAGAGGTCAGGCGGGATATTCAGCGGGCGGCCGCGTTGAATTCTTTGTTGGACGAGAAAGTGGGCTGGGATGCCGATATATCGCCCAGGCCTTTCCAATATATGTATCAAAAGGCCGCCCGGCTGATCCAGGAAATCAATGGGGCTCGGACTGAGGCTGACGGAGAGATGACGCCAGAGCGAGAAGTGGCCCCATCCGTTAAAAATGATCCAGTCCTGTCCTGGTTTCTGCAGTGGGTCAAGGATACCCCGACGATTGAAGACGCCGTCAATCATTTGCTTTTCTGGCGTCTGGCCCGAGAAAAGAAATGTTTTTTGGGCGATGCCGATTCCTTGATTTTAAAGCCGCCGTTTATACGCTCAGCCATATCTGAAGTAAAAAAGCATTTTCCGTCCATACAGGAATTCACCGTATACGGCCGCACGGCGACGGCCGCGCGGGTGAGAAGCCCGGCGGATTTGAAAGCTTACCGGGAGGCCGGGCTCAATCGCGTCCATTATGGCATTGAAAGCGGTTGTGACCGGGTTTTAAAGTTCATGAAAAAGGGGGAGGCCCGCAGCGACCACATCAACGGTTGTCTGAAAACCAAAAAAGCCGGGCTTACATGTTCCGTATATGTCATGCCCGGTTTGGGCGGGCAGAAAATGTCTGATCCGCATGCCAGAGACACCGCTTCCGCTGTATCCGAAATTCAGCCGGATTTTACCCGTTTGCGGTCTCTGGAGATTTTTCCCCAGACCCCCCTGGCAGGAGCCCGGGATAATGGGGATTTTTTGGAGGCCGGGGAGGATCAGGTGGTCCGGGAAATCAGAACATTGATTGCCGAAATCCAGGGGGATACGACCATCTTGAGTTACAGCGCGTCAAACCTGTTAAATGTCAACGGGCGATTGCCCGAAGACCGCCAGGCGATGCTGGACCGGATTGATGGCTACCTCAATATGCCGGAAAGGGATCGCCGGATTTTCAGCCTGCGCTCAAGACTCAATGCGTTTGAAGGGCAATACGGGGGCTTGTCAGAGGACCTCTACGCTTTTCC
>JAGXLR010000240.1 GCA_018334555.1 Desulfobacterales bacterium | reverse complement strand
TGACGAGGAATCTTGATTGTTAAAGATTTCTCGCTACCGCTCGAAATGACAATGCGGACGCTTTTCAGAGTTACTTTCTGCAAAAATGGGGCGCCAGCGCAATAAATCGCTTTTTACGAAGCCATCAATATTGTCATTTGGGATTTACCCATGAATCTTAAACCCTGTATCTTTCCCCTTTCCCCTTTTTTTGGGGGTGGCTATTTACAATTATTCCTGATTAGACTATTTTGCATTGAGCGTTTCATACTTTCATCTTAGACCCTAAACCCTAAACCCTAAACCCTAAACCTTAACCCATGTACATATTAAGGCATTCAATAGTTATCGGTATCGGGATCCTAACGGCGCTTTTCCTGGGAACCGTTCCTGTATCGGCAGGAGCCAGGCAGACCCTCGTGGATCAGACGGGGCGGGAAATCCGTTTGCCGAAATTTCCACAGCGGATTGTTGCGCTTGCCCCCAGCATCACGGAGGTTATTTATGCCCTTGACTGCGAAGATCGGCTGAAAGGGGCGACAAGGTTCAGCGATTATCCGGAAGCGGCGAAGGGCGTTCCTAAGGTCGGCTCCTATGTATATCTGGATCTGGAAAAAATCGTGGCATTGGATCCGGATGTGTGTATCGCGATAAAAGACGGTAACCCCAAAACAGTGGTCGATCGCCTGGAATCACTTGGGATTCCGGTTTTTGCGGTCAATCCGAGGGGGCTGGCCTCGGTGATGCGAACCATCACGGATATCGGGCGGTTGATGGGCGTCGAAGAAAGGGCGGAGAGGATCGTTTCGGATATGAAAAGCCGGATTGAAAAAGTCGAATCCAAGGTGGCACGGGCGGATAAACGGCCGCGGGTATTTTTCCAGATCGGAATTTCGCCGATCGTCTCCGCGGGTTCGGATACATTCATCCATGAGCTGATCGTAAAGGCCGGCGGCCGAAATATTGCCGGTAAATATCAATCCTACCCCAAGTTTTCACGTGAAGAGGTCCTGGAGCTTGCACCGGAGGTCCTGATCATAACGTCAATGGCCCGGGACGAGGTCTTTGAACGGGTAAAGGCCGAATGGGAAAAGTGGCACCAGATCCCCGCCGTGGCGGGCGATCGGGTGCACCTGGTGGATTCCAATCTGTATGACCGCCCGTCGCCCCGGCTTGTGGATGCCTTGGAGGAACTGCTTGGTTTGATTCATCCGGAATTGTAGCCAGTATGGCCGTTGTATCCAGAAAAATATTGATTATCAGTCTTCTCATGCTCGGGGGGTTGATCGGTGTCATCGTTCTGGGGCTTAGCATGGGGTCTGCGGAAAGGGGATTTGTCCCGTTTGTGCGGGCCATCTTTCAAATCGGTGACGTCGATCCGTTGCTTACCACCATCATCTGGGAAATCCGGTTTCCGCGGGTAATCGTGGCGGCCCTCGTCGGGGCCACGCTGTCACTGGGCGGGCTCGTATTCCAGGCGCTGTTGCGGAACCCCCTGGCGGAGCCCTATATCCTGGGCATATCCGGCGGCTCCGCCATCGGCGCCATCATCGGGATCCTGATGGGGCTCGCCCGCTTTCCCGGGGTCAGCATACTGGCGTTTATCGGCGGAATGGGTACGCTTTTTCTGGTGCTTTTTATCGCTACCGGCAAGACCCTGCTCAAAAAAGAGGCCCTGTTACTTTCCGGAGTCATGGTCAATGCGTTTTGCTCTGCGGTGATCATGTTTCTGATTTCCCTGACCCAGGATTCCCGGATCCATAACATCATGTTCTGGCTGATGGGGGACCTGTCATCCGCCGGTAAAAGCGAGGCCCTCCTGATGGCGGCTATGGTGCTGCCGTGTTTTATAGTCATATTCTGGCTATCCAATTCCATGAACCTGCTGCTGATGGGAAAGGAAATGGCCAACTCCATGGGGGTCAATGTCAGCCTGGTGAGCGTGACGCTCCTGGTTCTGACCTCATTTATGGTCAGCGCCACCGTATCCGCGTGCGGCCTCGTGGCCTTTGTGGGGCTGGTGATTCCCCATCTGTTTCGGCTGCTCATCGGTGCGGATCACCGGGTCCTGGTGCCGGCCTGCCTGTTCGGGGGCGGCGGCTACCTCGTTTTATGCGACCTCTTGGCCCGGACGCTTCCCCGGCACGGCGAGATGCCGGCCGGGGTCATCACCGCCATGGTGGGGGCGCCGGTATTTATCATTCTTTTGAAACGGACGGGATAGTGGCGTTTTCGGTTGAGGTGAAAAATCTGTCCTATGCCTATGAAGATCTCCGGGTGCTGGAGGATCTGTCGTTTTCCGTGAACCCGGGCGAATTTTTTGTGGTGATCGGCCCGAACGGCTCCGGAAAAACCACACTGATGAAACTGATTGCCGGGCTCCTGCGCTCCAAACGCGCAAAAATCCGCATAATGGGCGAAGATATCCGCTCCTATGGCCGAAAGGATCTCGCCAGGCGGATCGCCTTTGTCCCCCAGAGCGTCCCTCTGGATTTTCCATTTACCGTCTCGGACGTCGTTCTTTTTGGCCGCGCCCCGCATCTTGGCACATTCGGTCTTGAATCCGAAAACGATATCAAACTGGCCGAACAGGCCATGGCATTTACCGGGGTCGATCACCTGGCCCGTCGGCGGATGGATCAGTTAAGCGGGGGGGAGCGGCAGCGGGTGTTTATCGCCCGGGCGGTTTGCCAGGAACCGGCGATCATGATCCTTGACGAGCCCACTGCGGCGCTTGATATCGCCCATCAGATGCGAATAATGGATTTGATGGAGAAGATGAAGCGGGAGAAGGCGATTACGTCCATCATGGTATCCCATGATATCAACCTGGCCGCCATGTATGCCGACACCCTGCTTTTGCTGAGAAATGGCAGGCTTTCTGAATGGGGCCCGCCGAAGGACATATTGAGCTACGCAACCCTTGAACCCGTGTATGGATGCCCGCTTCTTGTTGATGAAAGCCCGCTGGGGGATTTGCCGCGGGTTACGCCGGTGCCGGGGCGCTATATTGAGGAGGGGAAAGGGGGAAGGTGAATGCCCCCTTGTTTTGAATTGTTTGGGCCCGGTCCCGGGCAGCCGGCCCGGGGGGGGGTCCAAGGGTGGGGGTTATGTCGTCAGTCCGGCGGCCTCCATGATCTCCGGAACCCTGTCCTCTTTGCCGATGGCCATGATGTGAACCCCGTGGCAGAGATTCTCATTCTTGATCTGCCGGATCATCCGGCCGGCGATTTCAATGCCCTTGGCAAGCGCGCCGCCTTTCGGCGCGGCCGCCATTTCATCGATCAATTCCTGGGGAACAGTGACGCCGGCGACGTTTTTATTCATAAACCGCGCCATGGGGGCAGAAGTTAAAAGGATGACCCCGGCCAGGATTTTCACCGGAAACTGCCGGGCATACCTCCTCCT
>JAGXLR010000100.1 GCA_018334555.1 Desulfobacterales bacterium | reverse complement strand
GGGAGATATCCGCATCCTGCTCCGGTCGGAGCCGTTGGCACGGAATGTCTAGAGCGACGGGCATAGCGGCGGCTTATATATCTATTATTCGGGTTTGGATCGTTTCTCTTGATTGCCGGCCTCGGACTTCTTATCCGATGTCATCAGGGCCTTGCGGCTGAGTTTGATTCGGCCTTCCGGGGTAATGTCGATCACTTTGACCTTTATCGTATCCCCTTGCTGGATTTCATCGGTAACCTTTTTGATCCGGTACGGGGCAATCTCCGAGATGTGCACCAGCCCTTCGGTTTTGGGCTTAATTTGGACAAATGCGCCGAAATCGGTGATCTTTACCACAGAGCCTTCATAGATTTCTCCGACCACCGGCTCCATTCCGATTCCCTTGACAATCTGCATTGCCTTGTCCGCATCGTCCTTTTTGAGGGCGGCGATTTTGACAATGCCGGAATCATCGATTTCAATCTGTGTATCCGTGTCGCTCTGGATGGAACGGATCATCTTGCCGCCAGGCCCGATGATATCCCCGATCCGTTCCGGGCTGATCTGCACGCTGTATACGATCGGTGCATAGGGGGAAAGCTCTTTTCGCGGCGCATTGATGGTTTCCCGCATTTTCTCCAGGATATGAAGCCGTCCGGCCCTGGCCTGATTGAGGGCCTTTTCAAGGATATCGCGGGACAGTTCGTTGATTTTAATATCCATCTGGACCGCCGTGATCCCGTCTTCGGTGCCGGCGACCTTGAAGTCCATGTCCCCGGTGTGGTCCTCATCGCCCAGGATGTCCGAGAGCACCACAATTTTGTCATCCTCAGCGACAAGTCCCATGGCAATGCCGGAGACCGGCGCTTTGATGGGTACGCCGCCGTCCATGAGCGCAAGCGAAGAGGCGCAAACCGTTCCCATGGAAGATGAGCCGTTGGATTCAAGCACCTCGGAAACAATCCGAATCGTATACTCAAAATCCTCTTTTGGCGGCAGCACCTTTTCGATGGCCCGCTTGGCAAGTGCGCCGTGTCCGATATCCCGCCGGCTGGGGCCGCCCGGCCGTTTGACCTCGCCCACGCAGTAAGGGGGAAAATTGTAGTGGAGCATAAACGGTTTGGTCTCCTCCCCGCTCAAGGTTTCCACCCTTTGTTCATCCTGGCCCGAGCCGAGTGTCATGGAAGCAAGCACCTGGGTTTCGCCGCGCGTGAACAAGCCGCTGCCGTGCACCCGGGGTAGAATCCCGGCTTCACAGGCAATCGGCCGGATTTCGTCAAACTGTCGGTTGTCTATCCGCCGGCCTTTGTTCAGGATCATATCCCGGCCAATGTCGTGCTCCATGTCATTTAATATGCGGTACACCTCCTTTTTTCGGTCCGCATAGGCTTCGCCCAGGTTTTCAAAGGTTTGCGCTTTAATATTGGAAAGCGTCTTTTTCCGATCGATTTTTTCGCTGATGGTTAGGGCTTCGGCGATTTTCGGGCCAGCCGCTTCCTGAATTTTTTCCGCAAGCGCCGTATCCGGTGCGGCAGCTGCCAACTCGCGCTTTTCAACGCCGACGCTTTCTTTTAGTTTTTCCTGAAGTTCGATGATGGGCTGAAGGTTCTTATGGCCGTAATAGATGGCCTCGATCATTTCAGCCTCGCTGACCATGTCGCCGCCGCCCTCAACCATGATGACGCCGGTCTTGGAACCCGCGACGATCACATCGATATCCGATATTTTGCTCTGCTCTATGGAGGGGTTGGCGATAAATTCTCCATCGATGCGGCCGACCCGGACCATGGCGATGGGACCGTCAAACGGAATATCCGAGATCTCGAGCGCCGCGGAGGCCCCGTTTAATGCCAGGATGTCGGGATCATTGACTTTATCCATGGACAGCACCGTCGCGATGACCTGGGTTTCAAAGAAGTAATCCTTTGGAAACAGCGGTCGCAATGGGCGATCCGTAAGCCTGGCCGTCAGCGTCTCCTTTTCACTGGGCCGTCCGATTTCCCGGCGGAAGTAATTTCCGGGAATCCGGCCGGCGGCGTATATTTTTTCCTGGTATTCAACAGACAATGGGAGAAAATCAACGTCCGGTCGTTCTTCTCCCGTGGAGACCACGGTGACCAGGACGATGGTCTCGCCATATTGGACCCAGACCGATCCGGATGCCTGTTTGGCCACCTTGCCGGTCTGAATGCTAAAGGTTTCCCCCCCGATTTGGGTTTTAAATGATATTTCCATAGTTATCTCCTGAGAAAAGGTAATACGCCACCGATCCATTCCCGGTGGCGCAGGGGAAGGGGGTTTTATGCGGGATTTTTCGGATTGACTTACCGTCTGAGCCCAAGCTCCTTGATAATACCCCGATAGCGCTGTACATCCTTATTCTTCACATAGTTTAACAGGCGTCGACGTTTACCGACCATCAGGAGCAACCCTCTTCGTGAATGATGGTCTTTTTTATGAATTTTCAAATGTTCGGTTAAATGGCTGATCCGATCGGTTAGCAAGGCAATCTGGACCTCCGGAGAACCGGTATCACTGTTATGCAGCTTAAATTTCTCGATCGTATCCTGTTTTCTGGCTTCTGGGGTAGTCACTATATGCCTCCTTGAAAAAAATTTTTTTATGCTTCAACCGTGACAATCTCGTAAAAAGTCGATTTTGGGATGGCAAAGAAAAAAGTTCGAGATCAAGGCGCGCAAAATTCCGAGGAATGCAGCGCAACACAGATATTGGACTTTTTACGAAGCCATCAACCGTGATGGAACACACAACAATAGTCCAAACGGTCCCCGTCTTTCGGACGGGAGAGGACGGCCAGCAGGTTCGCATCTGAATCTATAACCTTGATGTAATCGTTTTCAGGTATGCCGTCAACCTCATGTTGATAGATCATTTTCCCATATTTTATCCGTTCAGTCAAAGCCTTATCCGCCGTATAGGCAGCCATGCCGCGAAGGGCAGGGGCCATGGGGACGATTTTTTCCGAAAGCCGGCCTTCGGCCGCCAGTTGTTCAAGCTTTTTAAGCGGTTCGGTCTCCTCGATCCGAAATCCGCTGCTCTCAATCCGCCGCAAATCTTTCAGGTGGCCGCCGTAATCCAGTTCGCTGCCGATATCCGCACAAAGGGTCCGGATATACGTACCGGATGAGCAGCATACCCGAAACCGGATTTCGGGTAAATCGATACGTTGTATGTCAATCCGGTCGATCTCGACCCGACGGGCCGATTTGTGAACGGGGGCACCGTCTCTGGCGTATGCGTACAATGGTTTGCCATTATGCTTTAAAGCGGAATACGCCGGGGGAATCTGGCTGATCTCGCCCTGAAACCGAGCCATCGTCTCCTGGATGAGCCGATTGTCGATTTTCGGCACGGCATATTTTTTGATCACCGTCCCGGTTCCATCCTGGGTGTCGGTTTCGGTTCCCAAAACCATGACGGCATCATACGTTTTCCACCCGCTGAGAAAAAACCGGGAGAGCCGGGTGGCCTGATTAACCAAACATAATATAACACCGGTCGCAAAAGGGTCAAGGGTACCGGTATGACCGGCTTTTTTGACTTCCGGCGATTTTTTGATCCGGTTGACGACGGTGGCAGATGTTATTCGCTCAGGTTTATCAATCGGCAGAATTCCGCTGGGTAACTGGCGCATGATATAGCCGCTTTGTCAAAAGGCTCTATTTTCACCCGATATTCAAAGGCGATCCGAGAGCTCAAAAATCGATGCCTTCACTTCCGCCAGCGAGGATCGGATATCAAAACCGGCCGCGTACTGATGCCCCCCGCCGCCAAAAGACGAGGCGATCGCGGATGCATCCACAGTGCCATCAGAACGCAGACTGACGTGGAATCGTTTCCCCCGCTTTTGGTCGGTCCCGTTTTTGCGTTCAAAAATCAACGCCGCAAGGCGGACATTTTCGATCCGTTTGGCATAATTGATCAGCCCGTTGACATCTTCGATATGGGTGCCCGCTGCATCCAGCATCTTCTGGGTCAGCGTCATCACCGAAAGTCTGCCATTTTCCGAGAGCTCTATGGTATCAAAGAGCATATTCAATAGTTTTATTCGGTTCAATGAAATGGTTTCATACACATGATGGGCTACCTTATAGGGGTCCGCCCCGCAATTGACCATTTCATAAGAGATTTCAAATGCCGCCGGGGTGGTATTGGAGAACCGGAAAGAGCCGGTATCCGCCATAATACCCGTATATATCGCATACGCCATTCCCGTATTAATCGGAATGTCTAACTGCCGAACCAGCCGGTATACCAACTCCGCTGTCGAGGAGGCTTTTGGGTCAATGTACTGGAAGTTGCCGAAGCGGGTATTCGTCAGGTGATGATCAATATTCATCAGTACCGGAATTTCACTCACCGCGGCCGCAGCATCACCGATCCGGCCCAGATCTGAACAGTCCAGAATAATGGCCGTATCATAATCGGCCACATGGCCGAGCGACTTCTTGATCCTGTGGATGGACGGCAGAAATTGATATACCGCCGGGATCGGGCTCTCATTGTATAAAACCACATCTTTTGATATGCCCTCCAGCGCCAGCCCCATGCTGAGCAGCGCTCCGATGGCATCACCATCCGGATGAATATGGGATGCAAGCAGAATCTTCTCACTTTTTATCAGTTGATTGATTATTTGTTGAATGCTCATTTTTTAATCGCGCAATGACTTTATCCATATGAAATCCATATTCAATGGACTCATCGTAAAAAAACTGAAACTCAGGCATATACCTTAGATTCAGCTCTTGTGCAAGGGTATATTTTATAAATCCATGCGCTTTTTTGAATCCGGCGGCAGCTTCTTCCCGGCTGGTCTTTTCCGCGGAGGAGGTGATAAAATAAATGCGGGCCAATTTCAAATCCCGGGTCATATCCACCCCGGTGATGCTGACCGCCTGTAGCCGCGGGTCTTTGATTGATTTCTGCAATAGATCGGAGATGGCCTCCTGGATCAATCCACTGACGCGTTCTGCTCTGTTAAATGGTTTCATATGTTGATTATTTCTATTTTAGTGTCGATAAGCTCCGCCAAATACAGATTCTCTGTAAAGGCAATGAGTTTATCCATTTTTGAGTTGATCATTCGCCGGTCGTTTCCAACCATGGCAAAGCCTATTTCCGCCCGGGTGAGCGAATCATTGAGGCGCACCTCAGCAATTGATGCATTAAAACCGTTCCGAACCCGTTGAATCATAGACTTGATAATGCCCCGTTTTTCTTTAAGGGACCGGCAATTATGAAGCCTCAGGGTAATCACGCCCGAGCCGATGACCATTAGATAATCCTCAACGCCTGTCGGACCAACGGATCCGCAATTTAGCGCTAACCCGGAACTGGTGTCGGTTACAGGTCTAGCTAATTTTTATTATATCCGATTTTGAAAAGGATCTCAAACGGAAGTCCAATGCGTCCGGATAATCCCCGTTTTATGCAATTTCGGGTTTTATCTCTTCGAGATAATAGGTCTCAAGAATATCGCCGACTTTGATGTCATTGTAGTTTTCAATCCGGATGCCGCATTCATAATTTTGCACCACTTCCTTGACGTCATCCTTGAACCGTTTCAATGTCCCGATTTTGCCGTCAAATGTGACGATGCCTTCCCGAATCAGGCGTACGTTGAGGCCCCGCTGAATTTTGCCGTTCGTGACATAGCAGCCGGCGATCGTCCCCACGCTCGGCACATGGAAGACCTCCCGGACCTCTGCCCGACCGAGCACCTTTTCCTCAAACTTCGACTCCATCAGGCCGACCATGGCATCCTTGATGTCTTTGATGGCATTATAAATGACATCATAGTAGCGGATATCCACGTTTTCCTCTTCCGCCATCTTGATCACCTTGGCGCTTGGCCGAACATTAAAGCCCAGAATAATGGCATTTGAAACGGCCGCCAGGGAAACGTCGGATTCACGAATAGGCCCTGCGGCGGAATGGATGACGCTGATCTTGACTTCGTCGGTGGAGAGTTTGGTGAGGGAGTCCTTCAGGGCTTCAATTGAGCCCTGGACATCCGCCTTGATGATAAGGTTCAGGTCTTTGACCTCGCCTTCCATCATTTTTTCATAGAGCTTATCCAGGCTCACGCGGCTGGAACGGGCCAGATCCTTTGAGCGTTGTTTATGCAGCCGGTGCTCGCTGACCTGCTTCGCATCTTTTTCCGCCGAGAGGGTGATAAACTCATCCCCCGCCATGGGAACACCGGACAGGCCGACGATTTCGACCGGATAGGAGGGGCTGGCCGATTGTACCTGCTGTGCCCGGTCGTTATACATGGCGCGGATTTTACCGTAATACATTCCACAGACCACCGGATCGCCGGTCTTAAGACTGCCTTCCTGAACCAAAAGGGTGGCCACGGGCCCCCGTCCGGTATCGAGTTTGGATTCAATCACGTGGCCCTTGGCCAGCTTGTTGGGATTGGCTTTTAGCTCGAGCACTTCAGATTGCAGGAGGATCATTTCCAGCAGCTCGTCAATTCCGATTTGCTGTTTGGCCGACACATTCACAAAAATCGTATCGCCCCCCCAATCTTCCGGCACGAGATTTTTTTCCGCGATTTCGCGTTTGATCCGGTCGGGCTCCGCGTTGTTCTTATCAATCTTGTTGACCGCCACGATGATCGGCACCCCCGCCGCCCGGGAGTGGTCAATGGCTTCGATGGTCTGGGGCATGACCCCGTCATCGGCTGCCACCACCAGGACCACAAGGTCCGTCACCTGAGCGCCCCGCGCCCGCATGGAGGTAAACGCCTCATGACCCGGTGTATCCAGAAAAACGATCTCGCCGTTATCCAGTTCCACATAATACGCCCCGATATGCTGGGTAATGCCGCCGGATTCACCTTCAGTTACCTTGGTGCGTCGGATGACATCCAGAAGCGAGGTCTTGCCGTGATCGACATGGCCCATGATGGTGACCACCGGGGGACGGGGGGCCATCTGGGAGGGATCATCCGTTTCGGTCTTCAGAATGGCCTCTTCTTCGAAAGCCGCCCGCTCTACTTCAAAATTGAATTCTGCGGCAACCAGGTTGGCCGTTTCAAAATCAATGGTCTGATTGACGGTCACCATCATTCCCATACCCATAAGGGTTTTAATCAATTCATTGGCCTTGATTCCCATTCGTTTGGCCAGATCCGCTATAACAATGGTGTCGTCTACTTTGATGCGGCGTTTAATCGCTTTTGGCGTTGTAATTTGCGGTTTTTGCTCCGCTGCCGGTTTGGGCGTCGGCTGTTTGCCTTTTTTACGGCTTTTTTTACCCCGGCCGAAGCTCTTGTCGTAAAGCGCCTCGCCTTCAACCACTTCCTTGCGCCGCAGGGCGGTTTTTGTCTTCCCGGCCTCACGACCTTTTTCCCCTTCAGCGGGTTTCTTTCGCTTGCCTTTTTTCTTGCCGGCCGCTTCTTCCTCAGTTTCGGACGGGGTTGGTTCTATACGCTCCCGTTTTTCTTCTTCCGGTGCTTTTTCCGGCGCCTCCGGTTTTTCCGGCGCCTCTTCTTCAGCCGGGATTTCTTCTGATGCTTCGGGCTCTGAAGGCGTTTCCGGCATTTGAATAATCTTGGCCGGCGATTCCTTCTTGCGTTTTTTCTTGGCCTTGGCCGGTTTCTTTTTTGTTTCGGGTTTTTCCCGGGGCTGTTCGGTTTCTCCCGGTATTTCTGGCTCGGGTGTCACCTCAGCGGGCGCTTCCGAATTTTTAGCGGTCTCCTCGGTTTCCGCCCTTCGGGCTTCCTCGGCTGCCGTTTGCTCAACCGCCTGCGGCGCTTCGGTCTCAGCCGGAGCTGCTTCGGCTGTTTCATCTGGTTCCGCTGCTTTAGTCGCTTCGCTCGTTTCCGTAGGTTCGCTCTCAGCCGGGGCGGCCGCCTCTGGCTGCTCTTGCGCGGATGGCGCTTTTTCTGCAGGGGCTTCCGGCCCTGACGATTCTTCCGGCTCCGGTTCGGAGGCACGCTTTCGCCGTCTTCGAATCACATTCGGCTTGACCCGCTTGGCTTCGTAGACCTCATCTTTCCTGTTTTCACCATAAAGTTCTGATTTAACTTTAGATACAGTTTCCTCGTCAATTGTGGACATGTGATTCTTGACATCCATATCCATATCCTGCAATTTGGCCACGAGGACCTTGTTGGTCATATTAAGCTCTCTGGCGAGTTCATAAACTCTTAGTTTTGCCATCCATCCCCCTAGTTTCTATACTTACATATCCCCATACGACTGATTATTCCTCCGCTGTATCGCTCGGTTTTTCAGGCGCATGCGGCGCAGCAATTATTCGTTCAGCATCGTTGATCAGGCTTTGAGCGGCCTCTTCAGAAATTTGTCCGGCCGCCGCAATCTCTTCCACCGTCGCTTTGGCCAGATCCTCGGCCGAGAAAAATCCGTTTTCCACAATCAAATCCGCCAGCGCCTCGGTCATATCCGGCAAGCTCAAGAGGGACGCATACCCTTCCTGCAGTGACTCATCGTATCGGGTTTCACTTTTTACATCAAGTTGCCAGCCGGTCAATTTGGAGGCCAGGCGAACATTTTGTCCCTGTCTGCCAATGGCGATTGAAAGCGCATCATCGGGTACGACCACCTCCATGGCATGGTTGGTCTCATCGATAATGACCCGCGAGATGTCAGCGGGCGCAAGAGCGTTGCAGACAAACTTTGCCGGATCCACGTGCCAGGGGATAATATCGATCTTTTCGCCTTTCAGTTCCTGGACCACGCTTTGTACCCGGTTGCCTTTTATGCCAACGCAGGCGCCCACCGGGTCGATATCCGGATCATTCGTGCTGACCGCAATTTTGCCACGACTGCCGGCATCCCGGGCGGCTGAGATGATATTGACGATTCCCTCACTGATCTCAGGGACTTCGGTTTTGAAGAGGTTGATCAAAAAATTCGGGTGTGTTCTGGACAACACAATTTGCGGCCCCCGGTTTTCCTCATGTACCTTGAGTATATAGGCGCGGATCCGGTCGCCGCGCCGGTAAGCCTCGCCGGGGATCTGTTCGCGTTTCGGCAGTACGGCTTCTGCCTGCCCCAAGTTGACAATAATTTCATTGCGGGATATACGCTGAACGATGCCGTTGATATTTTCGCCCTCCCGGTCGATAAAATTGTTGAATACGGCACTGCGTTCAGCCATTTTCAGCTTCTGGATGATCACCTGTTTGGCCGATTGGGCGGCAATTCGGCCAAAGGTCGTGGTGTCCATCTTTGTCCCGAGATCATCGCCGATTTCACATTCCGGGTCCAATTTTCGAGCCTCTTCCAGTTCAATCTGAAAATCCGGATCGGTGACCTCATTGGCCACTTCCTTGAACTGGAAGACTTCAAGTTCGCCGGTTTCTTCATTATACTGGATTTCAATATCGATTTTGTTGCCGAATTTTTTTTTGGCGGCAGAACGTAGGGCCTCCTCCAGGGTTTTTACCAGGACATTGAACTCAATGCCCTTGTCCCGGCTGACCTGCTCGATAACCCGTTTCATGTCTGTGATTAGCATATGTGCTATCTCCGTTATGTATAGCCTTGAAAATGCCCCTAGGATTTGCCGTAGGGATAATAGCCAAAACCTAAAGGCTATTTGCCGCTTTTAAATCGTGCCCGAACGAAAACCGTGTTTTCGTTCGGGCACTAAATATAATTCACAAGCCGTGCCTTGATTATTTGCGAGTGGGCAATGCCCAGGGTCTCGTCTCCGATTTTCAGCCAGACCGTTTTATCGGAATATCCCGCGAGTGCGCCGGTGAAATTTTTTTGCCCATTGATTGGCCTGGATACCCGGATTTTTGCCTTATGCCCGCGAAACCGCTCGAAATCCGATGCACGGGACAATGGCCGCTGCGGCCCCGGCGATGAAACCTCCAAAGTATAGGAGGCCTCGGTTTCCAGCTTGATATCGAGGAGGTCGCTGAGCTGCTGACTGATATTGGAGCAGTCATCCAGGCTTACGCCTCCCGGTTTCTCGATATAAACCCGAAGGATGCGCCCCCCGGCTTCCCGCTGGTATTCAATATGGATCAGCTCCGCGCCCTCCGCGGCACATAACGGATCGGCCAGCACCCAGACCCGGGATACGATTTCACGCTCTTCTTCAACCCCCGAATGCCCGGACGGGGTTTCGGGGGGAGATTTTTTCGACGTCTGTTTTTTTTTCCCCATAGCCTGTTTCAAGAAAATAAAAAACGGGCAAATTGCCCGTTTTACCAAGGCCGCTCATTTTTTATATAGACCCTCGCGGGTATATACATCAGTGGAGCGGGCAACGAGACTCGAACTCGCGACACCAAGCTTGGGAAGCTTGTACTCTACCAACTGAGCTATGCCCGCATTCTTAATCGTATTTTTATACTTTTAAAAAAAATATTTGTCAAGTTCAAATTTTAATTAATACTAAGGTGATAGGAAGCTTCTGTAAAGCCTCGGCAGGTGATTGGAGGGGATCAGCCGTTTAGCAGGTTTTTGATCTCCAGGAGTTCGTTTTTGATTTCCCTGATCATGTCGTTGGCGGGCGGTTTTTTTTCATCCCGATTGATGCCGCGCAGGTACTGCTTGGCCCCCTGAATGGTGAATTTTTTGTCGTAGAGGAGGTGTTTGATCAACAGGATGACCTCGATGTCGGATTTTCGGTAAAGCCGTTGTCCGGACTCGGTACGCTTGGGATTGATATCCGGAAATTCGGATTCCCAGAATCGCAGGACATACGCGGCCAGATCGGTAATGGTGGTTACTTCTCCGATCCGGAAATAGAGCTTGTCGGGGATGTCCCAGCTTGGCGGCGATATGTCTGCCATGTACGCACCCTCTTGTCAGGCCGGCAGGCTGGCATTAAACGTCTTGATCAAGTGGTCCGTAATATTTCCATGGATCCTGCTGACAGCCCGGTCCGAAAGCGTTTCAGTGGATGAGCGGTAAGTTAGCCGGATCGAGATGCTCTTTTTCCCCTCAGGAATCGGGTCACCGCTGTAGAGATCAAAAATGTAGGCGTTTTCCAGCAAAGGTTCATCCAGCTCATGGACGCTATCCTCTATATCACCTGCCAGGACCGAATTGTCAAGGATTAAGGTGATATCCCGGGAAACCGCCGGAAATTTGGGGAGAGGGGAAAAGGCCTTCACTTCGGGTATCAATGGGAGCAGCCGGTCAAAGTGGATTTCCAAGATAAAGGCGGTTTGTTTCAGGTCATAGCTTTGAAGCACCTGGGGATGGACCTCCCCGATACGGCCGATTTCCGTATCCTTGGTTCGTATCCGGGCGCTATGGCCGGGCCGCAGGTAATGGCACGCCTCTGGCGGCAGGGGCTGAAATTCGCTGTTATTCAGGTAGAGGCTTGCCAAAAGGGCTTCTGCAATCCCTTTTAGATCATAGAAGTCACAGGGCTCGGGTTTGGTTTGCCAGGTAGCCGGCGTGCGAAATCCGGTCCAAAGCGCACTCAGAATTTCTACTTCTTCCGGTAACCGGTCCTGGCCGTGGCTCAGAAAAATTTTTCCCAGTTCAAAGAGCTTCAGATGCTTAACCTGATGGGCCAGATTTTTGCCCATGGCTTCAAGCAGACCCGGGACAAGCGAGGTGCGCATCACCGCCTGTTCTTCAGACAATGGGTTTTGGACGTCTAACATCCGCCGCCGCTCATCGTCTGCCGTCAACCGGAGCCGATCGCATGCGTCTTTTGCCGTAAAGCTGTAATTGATGCACTCGGAAAAACCGAAGCCGGCCATTTGATTCTTTATGGTTTCTTTCAGCGATAGGGCCCTCTCGGGCAGTCCCTCC
>JAGXLR010000099.1 GCA_018334555.1 Desulfobacterales bacterium | reverse complement strand
TTGACGCAGTAGATGCGGTGAAATTGGAAATCCCGGAGGGTTTCAAATTTTTAAGCTAAAAATGTTTCAACACCTTAAAAATAATAAAAAAATTTACTTTTTAAAAATTTGAAACGATCAATTTAGGCAAAAAAAATAGGCCGCGGGGGTATCCACCAACCTTTGAAACTATTTGCAATTTGATCAAGATTCATCATATTATAATCAGTTAAGGCAAAGCCTTAAACCGACATCTGAGGAGGGAATCATGAAGGAAGAGGTCCAGCAAGTGCTCGATAAAATCCGGCCGTCCTTGCAAGCCGACGGCGGTGACGTGGAATTGGTCGATATCGAGGACGGCGTGGTAAGAGTTCGACTGCAGGGCGCCTGCGCCGGCTGCCCGATGTCCCAGATGACGCTCAAAAATGGCATTGAACGGATTCTCAAACAGGAAATCCCGGCGGTCAAATCCGTAGAACCGGCCTAAAAAACCAGATTCGGAGACGCTTATGACGATTGCTACCCATATGGCGACATTTCTTGAGAAATCATCCTGGATTCGGAAGATGTTTGAAGAAGGCGCCCGGCTGAAAGCGATCCACGGCGCCGAGCGTGTCTTTGATTTCAGCCTGGGCAATCCTTACATGCAGCCACCGCAGCGATTCAAAGAACAGTTAAAGCGGGTCGCCGAATGCGATCAGATCGGCATCCATTCCTATATGCCCAATCCGGGGTATCCGTTCGTAAGAGAGTCCGTGGCCGCATACCTTTCCGGAGAGTACGGGGCCGATATTTCAGAAAACGAAATCCTGATGACATGCGGTGCGGCCGGCGGGCTGAATGTGATTCTAAAAACGATCCTGGACCCCGGCGATGAGGTAATTACACCGGCGCCCTATTTTGTGGAATATGGATTCTATGCCGACAACCATGGCGGACGACTAAAGACCGTCCAGACCCACACGGATTTTACGCTGAATCTGGCCGCCATTGAAGAGGCGATAACGGATAAAACCAAAGCCGTTCTTATTAATTCGCCCAACAATCCCACGGGCCAGATTTATTCGAAAGAAAGCATTGACGCCCTTGGCGACTTACTCTTACAAAAAAGCCGGGCGCTTGACCGAACCATTTATCTGGTATCAGATGAGCCCTACCGTAAGATTGTCTACGACGGCATCACGGTACCGAGCATCTTCTCCGCCTATCCCAACAGCCTGGTGGCCACCTCCTATTCCAAGGACCTTTCCATACCGGGCGAGCGTATCGGGTTCATCGCGATAAATCCCCGGGCCGATTACAAAACCGACCTTATCAGCGCAATGGCATTGGCCAACCGTATATTGGGCTTCGTGAATGCTCCGGCGTTCATGCAGCGATTGGTCGGAGCGCTTCAGGGCGAAAGCGTGGATATTTCCCATTATGCCAGAAAGCGGGAGCTGCTCTGCGATGGGCTCAAAGACTGCGGCTACGATTTTGTCAAGCCGCCGGGGACCTTTTACCTCTTCCCCCGCTCGCCGATTGAAGATGATGTCAAGTTCGTCCAGGCGCTGCAGGAAGAGCTGATATTGGCGGTTCCGGGCAGCGGTTTTGGCGGTCCCGGCCACATCCGCCTGGCTTTTTGCGTGGATGACCAAACCATTACCGATGCCATGCCCGGATTTGAAAAGGCGATAAAGCGATTTACCTAAATAGTTGGGTGTTGAGTGTGGGGTGTGGGGAGTTGGGGACTACCGCTTTCAGAAATCCAAGAACTGACAACCTCGTAAAAAGTCGATTTTAAGATGGCAAAGTAAAAAGTTCAAGATCAAGGCGCGCAAAATCCCGAGGAATGCAGCGTACTTAGCTGTACGTGAAATTCCGAGGGATGCAGCGCAACGCAGATATTGGACTTTTTACGAAGCCATCAAGAACTCTGAACTGAATAACCAAAAGCTAAAGGCAAAGATTGGAGGGCTTTATGAATACACGTAAACCACTATTTGCCGGAAGCTGGTATCCGGCCCGGCCGACTGAATGCGAGGATCAGATCAATGAGTTTCTAAGCGACAGCCGTTTTATGGTTCAGCGGGGCACCGGATACGTGGGCGGTATTGTACCGCATGCCGGCTGGATTTTCTCCGGCAGCCTCGCCTGCAATGTCATCTCCGCTTTAAAAGCAGAAGACGATGCCCAAGCCCCGGATACGGTGGTGGTGTTCGGCATGCATCTGCCGGCCAATACCTCGGGCTACATAATGACCGAAGGGGCATGGGAGACCCCGTTCGGCGACATTGCTATTGATGGGGAGATGGCCGGTCGTCTGGCCGCACAATTTTCGTTCACCGTGGAAACACCCGACCGGTTTACCCCGGATAATACCATTGAACTTCAGCTTCCGTTCATCAAATACTTTTTCCCCGATTCGCAGCTTTTACCCATAGGCCCTCCCGGGGCCGCCGAGGCGATTCATATAGGGCGGTCAGTGGCGGAAATCGCCAGTTCGCTCAACAGAACGGCAAAAATTGTGGGATCGACCGATCTCACGCACTACGGTCCCAGTTTCGGATTCACGCCGGCCGGAAAGGGCCGGGAGGCATATGCGTGGGTAAAAGACAAAAACGACCGGCAGGTGATAGATGCCATGCTCGATATGGCGCCGAAAACGGTCATCGAAGAGGCGTATGCGAATCATAACGCCTGCTGTCCGGGAGCGGCTGCGGCTGCCATTGCCTCATCCCAGGCACTGGGGGCTCAAAACTCCCGGTTAGTAGGCTACAGCTCCAGTTATGAGCATAACCCCGGCGATACATTTGTCGGTTATGGCGGTGTCCTGTTCTTCTAAGCCTAAAACTCCTTGACATCAAACAATATTTAAAATAATAGGCATTATTAAAGGCTCAGCCAAAATAGATGATTGACAAAAAAGGGAGGCAGGGATAACGACGCGAATCGTCCAACCAAAAGGGAGGCATAGATGCAATTTGTAGACTATCAAAACGTCCACCAGATGCTCAAAAAAACAGTTGATGCGAAACCCGATGTCACCTCGCATCGTTGGTTTCTGGATGGAGAAGGGTCTTCTGAATCAGTTACATGGAGAGAATTTTATGAACAGGTCAAACAGGCGGGAAAAAGCCTCATGTCCCTGAATGTGGAAAAAGGGGATAAAGTCATTATCCTAAGTTATTCCTGCTATTACTGGGTGCTCATCGATATGGCCGACGCCACCATCGGCGCAGCCACGGTGGGTATATACCAGTCCAATCTCCCTGAAGATTGCAAATATATTATAAACCATTCCGATGCGGTTGTTGTTTTTGCTGAAAACCAACAGCAGCTTGACAAGCTGTTACAGATCCGCAATGACCTCCCCAATATCCGAAAGGTCATTCTTTTCAATGGCAGCGCCCCTGCCGACGATGATTGGATTATCAGCTTCACCGAATTCCTGGAACTATCCAAGAATACCACTGAAAAAGACCTCCAGCAACGCATCCAGATGCCCACCCCCCAGGATACGGCGACCATTGTCTATACCTCAGGTACAACGGGGGTTCCAAAAGGTGCCGTCATAACCCACGACAATATAGCCTTTACCGCGCAATCCATAGAAGGATGCGTGGACGTCCGCGACGGGGATGAAACATTTCTGTTTCTGCCGCTGGCCCATATATTTGCCCGGACGTGCGTCAATGCCACCATGCTTACCGGCGCCACCACCAACTTCTGTCGGAGCATGGATACCATCGTCGAGGATTTAAAGCTAGCCAAGCCCCATTGGTTCGCCAGCGTGCCGCGCATTTATGAGAAGGTCTACTCCAAAGTCGTAAGTGGGGCGGAATCCAAGGGGGGCGTGGCCTTAAAAATTTTCAACTGGGCCAAAGATATCGGCGATAAAATGGCCGAGTGCAAACTCAATAGGGAGCCGGTCCCGTTTATGCTGGGGATGAAGCACAAATTGGCATCAGCGCTTGTTTTCAGCAAACTCCATGAGGCCTTGGGCGGCCGGCTCCGGTTCTGCATAAGCGGCGCGGCGCCTCTGGAGCCGGCCATCGCCAAATTTTTTATCGGTGCCGATGTTCTGGTGCTTGAGGGCCTGGGGATGACGGAGAATACGTCATTCACAAACGTAAATCGCCTTGATAACTACCGAATCGGCTGGGTCGGACCTCCGGGCCCGGGGATCGAACAAAAAATCACCGAAGACGGAGAAATCGTATTCCGCGGCAGGAATGTCATGACTGAATATTACAAAATGCCGGATGAGACCGAAGAAACATTGTCATCGGAGGGTTGGCTCCATACCGGCGACCTCGGTGAGATCGATTCGGAAAATTTCCTCCGGATCACCGGGCGAAAAAAAGAGCTGATTATCACGGCTGGCGGCAAAAATGTGGCGCCTGCAGCCATCGAGGGCCATATGGCGACCTCCAAATATATCAACCAGTTCTGCGTGGTGGGCGACCGCCGGAAATACCTGTCCGCTCTGGTCACGGTGGATGAGGAAACGGTTACCGAATACGCGGACGCAAACGGCATCCCCTACAATTCGATTGATGATCTGATAAATAATGAACAGATTTACAAGCTCATTGAGGCTGAAATTCAGGAAAAGAACAAATCCCTGCCGTCATTTGAAACCATCAAACGTTTCAAAATAGTGCCTGAATTCACGATTGAAAACAAAATGATGACGCCCACCATGAAAATTAAAAAAGCGATTGCCATGGATACATATAAAGATGAAATCGAGGATATGTATCAGTAGTAATAAGGCGGCCGGAGTTTTCTAAAATAAGAGATCCCCTTGGTTTTTCCTGAGTAAAGACAAGGGGATTTATTATTGCGCCCGTGGATGGCCAAACCGGCAGCGATTTCTCATCAATCCGATCATATGACGGGAAATTAATAAGATGAAGGATAATGAAACGGCGGTAAACTGGGAAGATCAGGTGATCACCCCGGAGAAGGTATTAAAAAAGATAGAGCCCGGAATGTGTATCTTCCTGGGTACCGGGGCCGCAGAGCCCCGCACGCTGGTCAAAGAGCTGATGAGTTCGAATGCGGATAACCTTCAGGATCTTGAATTATTTCAACTTTTAAGTTTCGGGGATGCGATCTCCATACAAAAACTACAGAGTCAGAAATTCCGCCTGAAGACGTTCTTTTCCGGCTGGGTGGCCAAGGAAGCCATTACGGCTGGCCGTGTGGATCTGATCCCCAGCCGGTTCTCAAGGCTGACCCAGTTGATCAACTCCCGTCGGATCCCATTTGACGTGGCGTTTATCCAGATTGCCCCGCCCAATCGTCTCGGTTATTGCAGCCTGGGCATATCCGTAGATGTCGCCCGCCAGGTAATGAACCAGGCGAACCTCGTCGTCGGTGAGATTAATCCGGACCTGCCCCAGACCCTGGGCAATACCTTTGTTTCCATCAAGGAATTCGATCACCTGGTCAAGGCCACAGAAAAACCGATATCTTTTGACCGATGGCCGGTTGACGAGGTGTTTGACAGGGTTGCCGCCAACGTGGCCTCAGCCATTGAAGACGGCAGCTGCCTTGCGTTTTCGATCGGCCCCCTGTATGAACCCTTGGGCCGCTATCTGATGAGTAAAAAGGACCTTGGCGTACACACGCCGGTATTCACCGATGCCCTGATGGATCTGGTCAAAAGCGGCGCCGTTTCCAACAAATATAAGGAGCATTTCCCGGGCAAATCCCTGACCTCCTATGCCATGGGAACCCCTGAGCTGCTTGCCTGGCTGGATCAGAACCCGCTGGTCGAGTTCCAGGGGATTGACAAGGTCTTCAACCCCATGCGAATCGGCCGCAATCCGAGATTCGTTTCCGTGGTCAACATCCGGAAAGCCGATCTCACAGGGCGGATCGCCCTTCATGTGGGAAAAAGCAACATCACCACCGACCCATCCGAAGTCATGGATTTTGTCAACGGCGCGGAAATTTCAGAAAGCGGCTATACCATATTTGCCCTGCCAAGCCGCAACCTGAAGGGCGAATCCAATATCCGCGGCTCAATCGAGGATATCCCCAACCAGTTGAATGTTAGAGAATCCGTGGATCTCGTAATAACAGAATATGGCGTGGCCAATTTAAACGGCCGTACCATACGGGAACGCGCCCAGGCGCTTATCGAAGTGGCCCATCCGGATGATCGAAAATGGCTTATCGAGGAAGCCAAAACCCATAATATCATCTATGGGGACCAAATTTTTCTGGCTAAAAGCGCCCACCTGTATCCGGCGGATATCTATACCCGCCAGACCTTCAAAAATAATGTGGAAGTCCGTTTTCGTCCGATCCGGCCCTCTGATGAAGAAGAAATGCGGCGCCTATTCTACCGATTCTCAGATGAGTCGGTTTACTACCGGTATTTCACGCCGCTGAAAACCATGCCGCATTCCAAAATGCAGGAGTACGTCAACATTGACTACAGCCAGGTCATGTCCATCGTCGGCTTGGTCGGCGACCTGGGCAAAGGCCATATTATTGCCGAGGCCAGATATGTGAAGCATAAGGACCGGCCGTATGCGGATGTGGCCTTTATTGTCGATGAAGATTACCAGAATCTCGGCATCGCCACCTACCTGTACAAACTGCTGATGCGGCTCGCCAAGGAACGGGGGCTTCAGGGATTCACTGCTGATGTTTTGCCGGCTAACAAGGAAATGATGCGCGTTTTTGAAAAAGGCGACGCCGAGGTCAAGGCCACTCTTGAATACGGGGTTTATTGCCTGACCATCCCCTTCTTCAGCTCATAACTCCCCCTGCGTTATTGGCGTCTTGGCAGGAGTTTTTCTGCTATACTGTTGTGAAAGCTTTGAATAGTAGGCGGCTTCGGCGGTTTTGCCCCGTTTCAGGCAGCCCGTGGCATAGATATCGCATTTGGATTTTAAAACCTTGACGGCGGCGCGGTATAGCTCCCCGGAAAGCGCCTGTTTTGCCAAAAGCTTTTGAATTGAGGCAATCCGGTACCTGTCCAGGCCCGGCTGGCGCGACAATTGATCCTGGTGCCCGCCCCGTTTGACCGTCAATGGCCGATTGATCAGATGGACCGGATATTTGCGGCTCACCCGGAGCCATAGATCATAATCCTCGCATGCCGGCAGGCGCTCATCGAATCCGCCCATTTCGTCAAACAGGCGTCTTTTGATCATTACAGCCGAAGGGCTGACCAGACACAGGTCAAGGGAAGGGATAAAGATCATACCCCCTTTTTTTTGGTGCCGTCTGCCGGGATTCACCCGGCGGCCGTTTCTGAGCCATGTTTCTTCGGTCTGGCAGATCAGCGCATCCGGATGGGCATTGAAAAACGCCACCTGGACCGCGAGCTTTTGGGGCGCCCAATAGTCATCTGAATCCAAAAAGGCGAGCAAATTCCCGGATGCTTCGGCAACCCCACGATTACGGGCGGCGCTGACCCCCCTGTTGGCCTGATGGATAGAAATTACGGCGTCTTTATAGGACAAGAGCAGCTCCCGGGTGGCATCGGCGGACCCATCGTCGACAACAATGAGCTCGAAATTCGGATAGTCCTGTGCCAAAACGGAGTCAATGGCATTTACCACCGCCCAGGCCCGATTATAGGTGGGGATAATAACGCTGACCAGCGGTGTTTCGCTAAATATCCGGGCCCCTTTATTCATCCTGCTCATACCATCCGCCGGATTTGTTCGGCCTTGTTTTTTAGTTTCTTGGCGGACACCGGATACGGAGTTTTAAGCTCCTGGGCAAACAATGAGACCTTTAATTCTTCGATCATCCAGTAAAACGCCTCTATGGCATGCCTTTTTTCATCGGATGTGTAGGCATCCAAGTCGTTTAAAAAACCGTTTAATTGGTCGCTGAAGGGTTTTACCTGTTCCGCCTTTCTCTGATCCTTGTCAAGGTCCATCATCCCGCGCTCCGCCCGGCGTTGGATGGCCTTGAGGTACCTGGGGAGATGCCCCAGGCGGTCGTGGCCGTAAATTTCCATAAAATTTTCCGGCACCAACCGTGTGAGCGACCGGCGCAACTCGGATAAAAATGTTAGGACAAGGGGCTTGGCCGAATGATCGGATTCCAGCTTGTATATGGATTGCCGCACCCCGGCATAGGCTTCGATAACCGCTACGACCGCTTCCATCAACGCCCGGCCGGCGGGCAGTAGTTTATCCGCCTGACTACGGGCATGCGCATAGAAATCCGCTTCAGTCCGAATATCGCAATAGAACAGGTCATTAATTACCCGATCCACCATCCGATTTTCAACCGGCTGAAGACCGCCGAAATACCCGGCGGGTTCCTTTAGGGCCGATGGCAGCGCCACGGTTTTTTTCAAAAATTTCAAGTCTTTTGCAAAATACAGGCGAAATAGGCGGGCGACCCCCGCTTTATGGGATCTAATGGCGGCCCCGGCGTCCTGGAACAGCCGCAGATCGACCCCGTCCCCGGCCGGTACAAGGGCTGGATATACCGGAAAACCGGTTTTCCCGGTTCCTGAAACTTCTATTGATTCCGGAAGGTCAGGCACCTCCCACGCGGTCATCCCGGATTTTTCCCACCGTTTTTTTTCCGCTGAAAGTCCGTCCACATCGACCTCTTCGGACGCCCTTGCCAAAAGAACCTGTTTGTCGCGACTTCCGTCGATTTCTTCGCCATCAGCGTCTGTAATGGCAAACCGCAGACGCAGATATGGGGGTAACTCGCTTTCCCGCCACTCGGATGCCGGGATATCCACCCCGAAGCGTTCAAAGATGAACCGACTCAGGGTAGCAAGCAGAGACCCCTGGTACTTGGGCATCTCATCCATAATCAGGCGAACCGTATCGTTTATGGGAACCAACTGCTTGCGATGGGTTTTCGGCAATGCCCGGAGCAACCCGGCGATCTTTTCTTCAAGCAGGCCCGGCACGATCCAGTCCGTGGCCTCCCGGGAGACGGCGGATGCCGCCGATGCGGGCAGTTTGACCGTCACTCCGTCGGCAGCCGTCCCCGGATCAAAACGGTAATCGCATTCATACCGGGATTTGCCCAAAGCCATGGCATCTGGAAAAAGCTCCAGCGATTCATCATCCGGTTGGTAGTTTAGCAGATCCGACCTATCCATCCGCAGCAACCGATCGGAGCCCATTTTTTTGATTCGTTTCTTAAGCCCCGCCATATCATAAACATGTTTTAGCCGCCGGCGATAAAATTCGCATATCTTCGTCTCGTCAACCAGCAGATCGCGTCTGCGGAACCGGTTTTCCATATCCCGGACGGCCTCGACCTGGGACCAGTTGTGATGCATAAAAGGCAGTTCGGTTTTAACCCGGCCACCGATCAATGCTTCCCGGATAAATATATCGGCGGCGCCTTCCGGATCGATGGGCCCGTAGCGTTTGGGCCGCCCGGCCTCGATAATCAGGCCGAAAAGGCTGACCTGTTCATCGGCAAGCACCGCCTCCTGCTTCTTTTCCCAACGCGGATTCAGGTATGTATACCGGCAAAGTGAGGCACCTATAGGCTCCAGCCAAGCGGGGTCAATATTGGCGACATTTCGGCCGAACAACCGCGACGTCTCCACCATCTCCGCAGAGACAATCCATCGCCCGCCCCTGTTAAATACCCCGGAGCCCGGGAAAATCATCATTTCCCGATTTTTCGCCGCCTGGTAAACATTCTTTTCCTTTTTCACCGCAATATTGGATAAAAAACCGCTTAAAATAGATTGGTGGATGGCGGCGTAGCGGGGTGGGTAATCTTCATTTCCCGGCTCCGGCTTCTCTGTCCGTCCGGTCTTTTTCGAGCCTATCCCCGCCTCCTTTAAAATCGCCGTGATCTGTTCATGCACATCCTGCCACTCCCGCATCCGTCTAAACGAAAAGAAATTCTCCCGGCAGAACTGTTTTAAATCCCTTGCCTTGACAAAAGCACGCTCCATTGCCGGCTCACCGAAACAGGCCCGCCAGATAAGGATCCAGGTAATAAAATCCGAAGACGGATCCTTGAACCGGTTGTGGGCGGCCTCGGCGGCCTTTTCGGAGCCCTCCGGCCGGTCCCGGGGATCCATGATGGTAAGTGCCGATACAATCACCACCACTTCTTCCAGACACCCCTCTTCCGCCGCTTCGATTAACATCCGGGAAAGTCGGGGGTCCAAGGGGATGCCTGCCATCTTCCGACCCCGCCGGGTCAGGCGGGGCTGTTCTTTCCCTGCGGATTTCCGGGCATTTTTCCCGGAAGGCCTCTCAATTACCCCCAACTCGTAGAGCAGATCAAAACCATCCTTGATTTGCTTGGCAGGCGGAGGGTCGATGAATGGAAACGACTGGATAGCCCCTAGCCCCAAGGAAATCATGCGAAGGATCACTTCGGATAGATTGGAGCGCTGGATTTCCGGCGGCGTAAAAAGCGGCCGGGATTCAAAGTCAAACTCGGAGTAGAGTCGTATGCAGATCCCGTCTTCAACCCGGCCGCAGCGCCCTTTTCGCTGGTCCGCGCTGCTTTTCGATATCGGCGAGATCGGCAGCGATGTGGTTCTGGATCGGGGGTCATACTGAGAAATTCGGGCCAAACCGCTATCCACGACATATTTTATGCCCGGCACGGTAATGGAGGTCTCCGCCACATTGGTGGCAACCACTATTTTTCTGCCGGCAATGGGTTTGAACACCCGCATCTGAGCGGCCGCCGAAAGCCGGGCGAAAAGCGGAAGAATCGTGGTATGCCGGTATTGCCGTCCCTCAAGGATTTCACAGGTTTCGCGGATATCCTGCTCCGTGGGCATGAATACCAGAATATCGCCCGGTTTTCTTTCTGTGAACACTGCATCTACGGCGTCCACGGCCTTTTCTATATAAGTCAGCTCCTCGGCGGTTTGCTCGCTATCAGCGGCCGTATACTGGACGGTCACCGGATAGGTTCGCCCGGAGACTTCAATGACCGGCGCATTATCAAAGGCTTTTGAAAATTTTTCCGTATCAATGGTGGCTGAAGTGATAATCAGCTTCAAATCCCGGCGGATTTTCGTGAGGTTTCTTAAAATGCCCAATAGGAAATCGATATTCAGGCCCCTTTCATGGGCCTCGTCCACAATTATCGTGTCGTATTCGTTTAGATACTTGTCCCCTTGGGTCTCAGCCAGCAGAATGCCGTCGGTCATTATTTTGACAAGTCCGTTTTCCCTGTTAAACTGGTCCTGAAACCGAATCTGATAGCCTGCGGATCCGCCGACCGGCTCGCCGAGTTCTTCAGCAATACGGTGGGCAACGGTGACTGCGGCGATCCGCCGTGGCTGCGTACAACCAATGATACCCTCCACGCCGCGGCCGGCCTCCAGACAAAATTTCGGCAGCTGTGTGGTTTTACCGGATCCGGTCTCCCCGGACACGATGATCACCTGATAATGCGTAATAGCTGAAATTATCGCATCCTTTTTCGCGGTGATCGGCAGGTGTTCAGGGTATGAGGGCGCCGGCCGGTTTTTTTTCCGTTGGGCTTTGCGCTGAATGGCGTGCTGAAGTCGATTTTCCAACTCCGTCAGCCTATGGAATGTTTTTCTCTCGTTACTTACGGCGCCCTTCTTTCGCCTGATCCGTTTGATCTGGCGCACTGCGGCCTGCCGGTCCGCATGCATCGCCTCAGGCAGAAGGCCTTCGATCTCTTTTATTTTTTGAGCGATATCCGGGGGTTGGCTCATATCTGGGATTAAACACTTTTATAAAATTAAACGGCCCCAATTGGCTTTAAAATAATAATTCTTGATGGCTTCGTAAAAAGCGATTTATTGCGCTGGCGCCCCATTTTTGCAGAAAGTAACTCTGAAAAGCGTCCGCATTGTCATTTCGAGCGGTAGCG
>JAGXLR010000239.1 GCA_018334555.1 Desulfobacterales bacterium | reverse complement strand
GCTGGTTGTCACTTCGCCCGAAATCCGCCCGCCGGTCTCATCAAAACAGATAATCTGGCCGTTTTCCGCAAGCAGCACGTTCTCCGCGGCGATGCCGCATTGTTCGGCAAGCCTCGCATGATGATAAAGATGGCGATACTCGCCGTGAATCGGGATAAAATAGTCGGGCATGGTCATATGGATCATCATCTTCAACTCCTCCCGCCGCGCATGGCCGGAGACATGTATCTCGGAGATGGTCTCATAGATGACCTCCGCTCCCTTTCGGAACAGATTGTTAATGATCTTGGCGATGGCCTTTTCATTGCCCGGAATGAATTTTGAGGACAATACGACCGTATCCCCAGGTTCTATCTCGATCTGCTTGTGCATCCCGGCCGACATCCGGGCCAATGCGGACATGGGCTCCCCCTGGCTGCCGGTCGTCAGGATCACCAGCTCATCCGGGGCGAAGCCATCGATTTGCCCGATATCGATTTCCAGGCCCTCCGGTATATGGAGCATATTCAGCTCCTTGGCGATACTGACGCTCGTCTCGATACTCTTGCCGTTAAACACCAGTTTGCGCCGGCCGCCTTTAAGAATATTGACGACCTGCTGGATCCGGGCGATATTTGAGGCAAAGAGCGCGATGATGATCCGGCTGTCGCTTTCGGAAATAATATGCCCCAGGGTTTCGCCGACCCGGGCATCGGATATGGTATGCCCCTGCCGCTCCACGTTGGTAGAGTCGGATAAAAGGGCGAGGATCCCCTGTTCCCCGAGCCGCGCGAACTTGTCTGTATCCGTCTTCATCCCCGGGATGCTGGACTCAGACA
Organism: Desulfobacterales bacterium; assembly: GCA_018334555.1. Classification (GTDB taxonomy): domain Bacteria; phylum Desulfobacterota; class Desulfobacteria; order Desulfobacterales; family Desulfosalsimonadaceae; genus M55B175. Next base: position 2,590 of record JAGXLR010000239.1, on the reverse strand, counting down.
GCTTGAAATCGCCGGTATGCACAATCAGCCCCTCCGGCGTGGAAAGTGCAAATCCGACGCCGTCCACCACGCTGTGATTGACCCGGATAAAGTCAAACTCGAAAGGCGGCAGACGCAGCCTGCGATCCGGAGCGATAGGGACGAGGGATGCGGCTTCAAGCAGCCCGTGCTCTTCAAGCTTATGCCGGACCATGCCCAGCGTAAATGGGGTGGCATACACAGGCACATTGACATCCCTCAACAGGTACGGCAACGCCCCGATGTGGTCTTCATGGGCGTGGGTAATAACAATCCCCGCCACGCGGTCCCGGTTCTCCCGAACATAATCCATATCCGGGATGACATAATCCACACCCAGCATATAATCTTCAGGAAACATCAGGCCGGAGTCAACCACCACCAGCGTGGCTTCAGACTCGAACACCATCATGTTCAGGCCGATTTCCCCAAGACCGCCGAGCGGTATAATCTTCAGCATAGCCCCCCACACCTAATACCCAATATCCGAAAAACATTCTCCATTTCACTTTTCCAGCACAAGCTTATCAATAACATACTGTTTCATAAGCTAATCTTTAACATGAAAATAGTACGCGTGCAAGCATGACTAGCCTGTGGATTCAAAATCAATCAGCCATTGCTTGACGTCCGGACCGGCGCCGAAGCCTCCGATGCGCCCGTCGTTGCGGACTACCCGGTGGCACGGAATGAGAATGGGAAATGGGTTTTTGCCAAGGGCCGTGCCGACAAACCTGCAGGCCCGGGGGCGCCCGATGGCCCCGGCCACCCATTTATACGTTTTCAAAGCCCCCCAAGGGATTCGGGCGGTTTCGTAAAGCACTTTCTGCTGAAGGGGGGTTAAATGGCCCATGGAAAGTAACCGCCAGGGCGCGTCAACCGGCCGGCGGTTAAAATAGCCGCTGATTAATCCGAGAACCTCCAGCAATTCATCAAAACCCGCCGCCGAGGCGGCCCCCTGCCCTAATGGGCCTTCGCTGCTTTTTCTCAAACTAACGGCAAGCAGCCTAAACGGGGCGGTTCGGTATTGAAGGCCAACCGGGCCGAGCGGCGTCTTGACGTAAACATGTTCAGTCACGTTCATTAGGGATAAAATCCGTGAGATTCCCTGACGCATCAAATGCAAGCGGCTGCCAGTCGCCGATCCGGGAGAGCCTGGGGTCGGCTTGAATCTCCGATTCCAGGGGCCTGGAAGCCTGAATGTATTGAAGCCTCGCGGTATTTAATATGCGAACGATGCGTAAATCCGCTTCAGACGCCACACCGGTGGTTTGCGCACAGGCGGACAGGCACTCGCGGTCGGTTTCAAAGTGCATGGGGATGGCCGCTTTTTCCGGCGAAACGGCCGTAACGGCATTGACAAAAGTTTTTTCCCGATCGATTTTATCCACCAGCCGACAGGTGGCCACATCAGCCAGGCCGATGCCGTTGGCATTGCCGTCTGAACCCTCAGACAGATCCCGGACGAAAATCCGCTTCACATGCGGGGCGATATAAAAATCGCCGACGATATCACGGTGTCGGCCCGTAACATTGGAATCCATCCCGATACCGGATATGTCCTTGCCCATTTGATCGATTATCAGAATATCCACGTTATCAAAAGGGATGGCACCCATCATTTTTTTTGCCTGAGCGAGCAGTTGTTTCTCCCTGTCAATCCAATCCTCCGGAAATACGGCCTCCATATGGGCCAGCCGGCCGTATCCGTCCTCGATCATTCCGATGCCGAACAGGATATTCAGCTTTTCCAGTAAACGAATAGCCGCCTCTTCAATAATACAGAAGGAGCGGTTCACGGCCGCCAGATGAAAGGCCGCCGCCCCATCGGCTTTACCAAGGCCGATGGTCAGCATTTTGCAAAGGCCGCTTTCAATGCCGCTGCTGAACTTGGTGTGCGGTTTGATCCGGTTAACAGGGACGATATAGTCGGCATCAAGGGCCGCACGTGAAATAAATAGGGGGAGACCCCTGCCGTCGTCATCGACGATCCGGGTCGCCATATCGGCTACGACCGGCGCCTTCATGGCTTCCTCGGTTATCTTGTAGCCGGCAAGCACCTGCTTCTGGCCCTCGGACGTCGCCCCCCCATGACTGCCCATCGCCGGGATAATAAAAGGGCGAAACCCGATTTTTTCGAGAAAACGAAGACAATGAAAAACCACCTCATCCAGTCGGTCTATTTTGCGGCTCCCCACGGCTACCGCGACCGACTGCCCGGCCGCATTGCCATATTTTGCGGCCACCGGCTCAAGCATACGCCCCAGATCGGCCGTCATATCGGTGGCGGGCCCGCTTGAGAATGACTGCCGAACGAGGGCCATCTCCGGCCACATGGAAAAGGTGGAAAGCATCATGATAGGGGCTTAACCTGTTTATTCAAACCTAAATTGATGGCTTCGTAAAAAGCGATTTATTGCGCTGGCGCACCATTTTTGCAGAAAATAACTCTGAAAAGCGTCCGCATTGTCATTTCGAGCGGTAGCGAGAAATCTTTAACAATCAAGATTCCTCGTCACTTTCGTTTCTCGGAATGACAGCAGCGGAAGCTTCTAAGATAATATTAAATATT
>JAGXLR010000238.1 GCA_018334555.1 Desulfobacterales bacterium | reverse complement strand
GGCCAATCTCAGAACAGGTCGGCGCACTGAATAAACCCCCTTCTAATTACCATTAATCCGATTACGCAGCTTGCCGGACGCATTAAACGACACCACCCGCCGGCCCTCCAGCATCAAATCATCACCTGTGGCCGGGTTTCTGCCCCGCCTGGGCGGCTTGTCTTTCACGCAAAATTTACCAAATCCGGAAACCAGAACATCTTCGCCGTTTTCCAGGCAGGACTTTATGATTTCCAGAAGGGTATCGACAATCTCTGTGGATTCTTGCTGGGTGAAGCCGAGGTCGTGCACCTGTTTTGTGATTTTGACCTTCGTTAATGCCATTCCTTGATTCCTGTTCTTTGCGGTTTGTTGATTTTGAAAAATTGGCCGGTTACAGACTATTCTTTCTACTTTACTATATAAAGACGAACAAAATGAAAGCAATTATAACAAGTCCGACATAAAACAGTGTGGGCTCAATAATTTTTTTAAGTAAGTTAATTCGTTCCCCGCAATTTTGGCAATTTTTGTTTGATAAACTCCTATCCATGTTGAGCAAAGGTGTTTCGAAAGGTGGTTTATTTTCTAAGCAATCATTTACAACAATCTGAATTTCTTTATAGCGTTGAGTCCTTTTTTTCCAATAAGCACAAAGCCAATAAATTTCCATACATAAAAAGAATAAGGAAAAAAGGCTGAGTGCAAAAAAAAGACTTTTTATGGAAGTTTCAGCGTTAAACGAGTATACAATTACAGCGGCATATATAGTGAAAAGAAGGCTTCTAAGTGTCCAAATAATTCGATCATACTTGTCAAACCAATCGTTTAGATAGTAATATTCCCTCTCAAGTTTATCCAGCTTTTCCTTTAAGCTATAAATCTCATCAGTAACGTTTTCAGGCATTGCTTCACCCTCATCACTTCAGTAATCCCAGCCTTCATGCGCCAAAGGCCAGCGGTTCAGTTCATCCCGTCTCAGACGCCAGTCAGGCATAAACTGGTCCATCAGCGCCCGGAATCTGTCTGTATGCTGCCGCTCCAGAAGATGCACCATTTCATGTTGTAAGGAATCAGAATATATGAGCTAAAAACAGCATAAAATTTTCGAAATAAATTGACAATCTATATTGGATTATCAGAATAATTGAGCCTCGTTGGAGGCTTTTTTTATGCACAAAAAAGGGCGGCGAGTGTTGGCGCACTCAAACCGCCCGAAAACACGAGCCTATAAGGCTCACAACAGTTATTCGCATGATAATCCATGTGGCTGTCACACTCAAGGAAATTTTTCGTCTCGGGCGCAATTATCGATGGCAGCGTCCAAAGTGTTGTCCGCGATGCCATTGTTTTAAGGTCTGGGGGCATGGTTACCATGACACTTTCTTTGAGGGATATGAAAGTGCGATTCCATTAAAGCGCTGGCGCTGTCCTCAATGCGGGTGCGTCATCTGCTACCGGCCCAAAAGTCATTTCTGTCGTTTTCAAACCCCGATTAAAACCATCCGATCGATCCTGTTCTCCCGTTTGCAATGCGGCCGGTGGCCCTCCGGATTTGTCCGCTGCCGGGCCGGCCATTGGCTGAGATCTTTAAAAAGGCGAGTTGTCGCCCGGCTGGGCAATACCTGGCAGGGCGGTTTACTGGCTGCATTTGATTATTTTATGCGGCAGGGGCAGATCCCGGTCAGCCGCTCCATTTAATTTGCCAACAGATCCAGTCTGTTAAAAACCTACCCAAGGGTGTCGTTTTAAAGTCCTCCAGGCCGTTGTATGGGCAAAAGAACCGTCGACGGCTTCTAAAAACTATAAGCAAGGAGGATTTTAAATGACAGAAGATGAAAAAAAGGAAGTGGCTGCCTTCCGGCTGGGCGTGATTGCCGAGTTTGTCAACGGCCCGGCGCCGGATCACGGGGAAAAAGAGCGGCTGCTGCGCGAGAAGTGCGCCCGCAAATGGAACATCCCGTATTCTGCCAAAACCCGGATCAGCCGTAGCACGATTCTTCGGTGGATAACCGAGTACAAGGCCGGTAATCAAAAACTCGAAGCCCTTTATCCCAAAGACCGAAATGACAGGGGCAAAAGCCGAAGCCTGGATGAGGATACCAGCCTGGCACTGATCAACCTGCGACAGGAACTGCCCAATGCGACCGCTGTCAAACTAATGAAACAAATGCACAGCCGTCAACTGATCACACCGGGCATCTGCTTGAACCTGTCCAAGGTGTACCGGTTTTTGCATCAGCATGATCTCATGGCAAGGCCCGGTAAAAAACCCGAGGACCGGCGCAAGTATGAGGCCCAACTGCCCAATGACCTGTGGCAGGCCGATGTGATGCATGGGCCCAAAATCGAACACCAGGGCAGACATCGAAAAACCTATCTGATTGCCCTTATTGATGACCATAGCCGGTTGATCCCTTATGCCGGCTTTTATTGGTCTGAAAAACTTGCCTGCTGGCTCGATGCTTTGGAAAAGGCCCTGGCCAAACGGGGGCTACCCAGAAAAATATACGTGGATAATGGGGCCGCGTTCAGAAGCAAGCATTTTGAGGCCACTGCCGCCTCTTTAGGCATCGTGCTTATCCACTCCAGGCCCTACAAGCCGCAGGGGAAAGGAAAAGTCGAAAGGTGGTTTAAGTCCGTGCGGTCCTCGTTTTTGCCCGACTACCAGCCGCAAAGCTTGGAGCAACTCAACCGGAATTTATGTTTTTGGGTGGATCAGGACTATCACCAAAAAACCCACAGCGCAACGGGCCAGACGCCTTTTGCCCGGTTTGCGGCCCACAGCGAATGCTTAAGATGCGCGCCGGCAGATTTACATGATCATTTTCGCAAAACCGTCCGGCGCCGGGTGAACAAGGACCGAACAGTGACCATAGACGGCCGGCTGTTTGAAGCGCCGGTGGGGCTGATCGGCACACAGGTGGAGCTGCGGTATCATCCGGAGACGCCGGAGACTGTGGAGGTTTTTGCCAATCAGCAGTCCCATGGATTTGTCCGGCCGGTGGATGTCCATGTCAACTGCCGGGTTAAACGCGATAAAAACAACAACGCAGAGCTTGCAACAGATGAGCGCCTATACCAGGGCGGCCGGCTCAAGTTTACAGGAGGTGGTGATGAAGGCTAATTATCGAGCCTTTTTTGGGCTAACAAAGGAGCCGTTCAGTGCGGATATCCCGGTCAAGGACATCATGCAGACCGAGGCCCTTATCGGTGTCTGCGACCGGTTTGAATATGCCCTGCGCCTGGGCGCCATGGCGGTTGTCACCGGCGAGATCGGCTCGGGCAAATCAACCGCCTTGCGATATGCGATGGCGCAATTGCATCCCTCCGAGTACCGATGGTTTTATATCACCGGCACCTCAGGCTCCATACTGGAGTTGTATCGCCAATTGATGGCGATACTGGGAACCGAGACAGCCAGTCACTCCAGGGCGGTCATGCTGG
>JAGXLR010000098.1 GCA_018334555.1 Desulfobacterales bacterium | reverse complement strand
CGGGTTAAGGAGATTATCGGTGAAGAAAATGTGATAAAAGAGTTTACGGGCGCGCAGTTTGCCGCCCATCAGGATTTTTCAGGCAATGATACGCTGGCCTTTTATTTAAAGGATATCGCCCTTGAAGTGCGCTCCGAAAATATCGTGCCCGATATCGAGATCGCCGATTGTCAGGGCAGTGACTCCCCGAACCCCCTGCATCTCGCCATGATCCAGGACTATTTGCTCTCCGCCAACCTCCTGGTTTATGTCATCAGCAGCCGCACCGGCATCCGTCAGGCGGACATCAATTTTCTTTCCATGCTCCGCCGGATGGGATTTATCGAACATATCATTTTCATAGTCAATTTTGACTTCAATGAACACGACTCCCCTGATGACCTGAACCGCTTGATCGCTAAAATCAAAGAGGACCTGCGGATGATCCGGGCGACCCCACGGATTTACACGTTTTCCTCGTTGTTTAGCCTGTTTAAATCCCTCGGCGCCGAACTCTCCCAAAAAGACAGGCAGCGGTTTGAGCTGTGGAAAAAAGAGGAGGCGCTGGTATCGTTCTCCGAATCCGAAGAAGCCCGGTTCATGCGTGCTTTCCATGAAATCGTCACGAGCCAGCGGTATCTGCTCCTATTTAAAGCCCCGCTGGATCGGCTTCAAATGATTACCAACGGCATGCTGAAGTGGTGCCGGATGAACCGGGATGTGCTGGGAAAAGGCTCGGAAGCCTCCGCCCAGCTCATAAAAAAGATAAAGGCCGAGCAGAAGCGGTTAAATCGGGTGCAGTCCATGATCAAGAGCACGGTCGAGGGGACGCTCCAGCAGATCAAACGGGATCTTAAAAAAGATGTGGACGCCTACCTGGATCCGAAGTATGGCGAAGTGGCCGCCCCAATTATCGAATTTGTCAGAAACTATACCATTTCGGCCGATCGGTATTCCGAGCAGCTGGCCGGCGGCCGGTTTTCTGATGCTTTATACGCGGTATTTCAGGAATTCACCCATGAACTGGATGCCTACATGGCGGAAACGATCAATCCAAAAATATTTCATTTCATCAAAACCGAGGAGGATCGGATCAAGGAATATTTTGAATCCATTATTGGCCCCTATGAGGCAATGGTCAATGATGCCATGGCGCAATATAATTCCGTATTAAACGGTCTGGGACTGGAAACGGTCGAGGAGAACCATCATGAAATCTCCCTGCCGGATTTCCAGAGCCTTAAAAGACAGCACGGCCTTGAACTGCCGCCGGCCGCCACCACCATGAATTACAGCAAGACGATAAAGACCGAGGCCATCATGCGCTTTGGGATGTATAATCTGGCCAAGCGGATCAAGCGTCTTTTCCGCGGGTCGGCGGAGAGTTCGGTCAAAGAGGGGCATGCGGCGCTTAAAACCGCGGTCAGGCGATTGAAGCGCGAGACCGAAGAGGGGGTTTCATTTCAGTTTAAAAACTACAAGGAGAATATCAAGTTTCAGTATCTGTTCAAGCTGGTGGAAGCGGTTTCAACGCAGCTATATGAGGAGATAATGAACCGGTTTCATGATTTTACCAATGGACTGGTAGAGCTGAGCGAGTCTGCCGGCAAGCATCAGGTGGATGAGACCCACCTGGTCAATCAGTTGAATGATATGGCATCGGTGGCCGTGGAGCTTGAAGGCCGGCTCAAGGAGATTGAATCGCAGATCAAAAGCAGGGAAACGGTTGCAACTTGAAGTTCTTTAGAAGGAGGCAAAATGGCGAAAAAACCAACCCGGATTGTTGCTGTTGCCAACGAAAAGGGCGGCGTCGGCAAAACGGCCATGGTGATTAACCTCGGGGCGGCCTTGGTAAAAGAGGGTAAAACCGTTTTGATCGTGGATATGGATCCCCAGCATAATGCCACAAGCGGGCTGGGCATTGAGGTGGCTGATGAAATGGCCAGTGTCTATGATTTGATCAGTGATGAGGGTGAGGCTTCGATTGCCGATGCGCTCTTCTCGACCAAGTGGCCGGGACTCGATGTCATTGCCTCGCATCCGGATCTGGCCGGCACCGAAGTCGAACTGGTCGATGCAGAGGGCCGGGAGGATAGGCTAAAAAATGCGATTCAGCCCTTGGTCGGCAAATATGACGTCATTATCCTGGATACGCCGCCGAGCCTGTCTCTTTTGACCATCAATGTGTTCTCCTGCGCCGATGAAGTGCTGGTCCCGTGCCAGACCCAGCCCTATTCATTCAACGCACTGACGGGCCTTTTCGATACCATCGGCGAGGTTCAGGCGGAGATCAATCCGGCGCTTGACATAACAGGGCTGATCCCCACTTTTTTTGACCGGCGGCTCCGGGTATGCCGGGATATTCTGGAGCGGCTGAAAACCGATGAGCGCTACAAGGGATTGCTCTTTAATACCATTATCCGCTCCAATATCACCATTGCCGCCAGTGCGGAGGCGGGTAAACCGGTGGTGTTTTACCGCACAAGCAGCTTCGGCGCCAAGGACTATACAGGCCTGGCCCGAGAATTCCTGATGGCCGGGTAAAACGACTAATTTTTTGTCTTGCATTGGCATTTTTAACGCGGTAGGATCTGACTGATGTGTCAGTCAGATTTCTTTCAAAGGGTGGCGACCTATGGAAGGGGAATCAAGAACGCAAAAGGCGCTGGTGAAAGCGGCAATAGATATGTTTCAGCAAAAGGGGTACCAAATGACCCGGGTTTCAGATATTGTTGCGGCCGCCGGCGTGGCTCAGGGGACGTTTTACAACTATTTCCGGTCCAAGGAGATGATATTCCGCGAGATCTGCAACGATTTCATGGAACAGGTGAGGGCGCGGTTTGTTCTGCGGACCCAGCATATGTTTGACGGCGAAACCTCCGATGAAGTCAGGGAGAACCTGCACGCCGTCATCCGGGATGTATTTACGATCTACCAGGAAAACCTGGCGGTGGCTGAGCTGCTTTTTCGTGAGGGCATCGGAAACGGCGGGCTTTTCAAGGAAATCTATGAGGATATTCTGAACCTGTTCCTGGATTTGATCCGCGAGCAGGTCGAAAAAGGGATTGCAAAAGGATTTCTGCACATTGATGACCCGGAGGTGGCCGCTGTTTTTTTGTTCGGCATGTTCGAACGGACATTGTTTTATTTTTTGCTGGTCCGCAAGAATCGGGACATGGAAAAACTGGAGGACAAACTGGCCGATTTTATCCTGAAAGGGCTTTCTTTTGAAGGATGATGCCTACCCATTCATCACCGTTTCGCAAATATCCCGGATCGTTGAACTCGAAAACCCCCTTCGGTTCAAAAAATTATAGATTTTCCGGCGACACTCGATTTCCTGCAAATGCCGCCATTTCTCCAGTTTTGGCGAAAGCGCGGCCCATCCAGCGCTATGCTCGTCATAGCCATTTAATACGTCCTCAATAATATCTTCGCGGATCCCTTTTTGTTTTAGCTCAAATGTCAGGCCGAATATTCCGCGGGGGCGATGCCTGAGGCGGTTTTCAACCCAAAGCCGGGCGAACTCGGCATCGTTGATATAACCATAGGATTCAAGGCGTTGAATGGTATTTTCGATGGCTTCCGGCGAAAATTCCTTCTTCTCCAGGTGCTGAACGATTTCCTTGCGGCTGCGGGGTCTTACGGCAAGATAGGAGACCGCCCGTTGAAAGGCTTTGTCATTCTCATTGAGGTATTTGAGCTCATCTATGCGCTCCTGAGAGATGAAATCCCCTTTTTTGAGGTCGCCGGCCGCCCAAAGGGGAAGAGAAAGGGTGTATTTATCATTGATATAAACATTGACCCGGTCTTTTCGGTTTTTCTGAAGTACAACCGCCGTAATGATATGATCCATGGCTTTTAGAACTTTGTCGATTCCGTGATCGCGTAGGGATCATCAAAGGTATCCGGTTCAGGCGGCTCTTCCTCTGCCTGGTAGTAATAAAGCGGCTTGGATGAATCTTCGATAATCGATTCCCGGTTCTGCTCGATGCCGGCCAGTTCGTTCAGCGCTCTTCTAATCTCCCGGCTGCCCTCTTCATAGACCCGGTTGACTTTGGTGTATTCCTCCTTGACTTTGTAGAGGGGGAACCGGCCTTTTGATTTTTGGAGATATGTATAGACGAGGTCCCGGACCGCCTGCCAGCTGTCGCGCCGCGTCTGAGTGTCCAGGGGAATCAACTGATCGATATTTTTCAAATAGTTGCGGTGAAACGCCGAATGGATATAGCGCATGGGCATCATCATCCAGAAGATCATAAACAGGATCACCACCCCAACGCCGCCGGTCAACGTGACCGGATGGGTGAGCCCCCCGAGTATTCCCGTGCTCAAACCGCCGAAAACCGCCAACCCCCCGGCGAAAAGGCCCAATACGAATCCCAGGAGGCCGAACTTGAAGCGGAATCTACGGAGTCTGGACCGGTAGCTTAAAATGGCCTCCAGAAAATGGTTGAGTCGTTCCGCATGGGTTTCGACAAAGGTCGCCATATTGTCCAGCCGGTGGCGGGGCGCCTGAAGAACGGCATCCTTTAACTGTTTGCGCTGATTCTCCAGTAAATAAAGAAACTTATAGTTGCCATTATCCTGGGACGCCTGCCTCTGAGACGCTCTTGAGGAGTAAGTGAGATGGATCGGGGGGATATCCTTTCGTCCGGTAATCTGGGACAGGTTCCAGCAAAGGGTGCCATAGACCTGAAGCAAATCGCCCAGGGAGGCGCATTCATCGATCCGGTTCAGTATGTATAGCACCCGGTCCTCATAGGTGCGCTTGGCAATTGTTTCCCTGATGCTGGTATGCGCCTCCCGCACGGTTCCCGCCTTATGCGGGTCGAAAAGGACCAGCACCAGGTCGGCCAGATGGGCCAGATCGCCTATGATTTCCTGGTAGTTATATCCACGATCCCGCTCCGTGATGCTGTCAAGCATGCCGGGCGTGTCGATCAGGGCCAGATTCTTTAAAAACGGGGAGTTGACTTTTTTCAGTCGGAAGTGCGCCGCGAATCGTTGGCCGTGTTTTTTTAGAATTTCAAATGGATATTCAGGGTCATTGAGCAGAAATTTACCGTCGCGCTGTTCGGTGATCCGGATGGCCTCCGTATCGGGAACCGTCCCGTCATATGTGATAATCGTAAATGAATCATCCGTGGGGGCCTGGCCGATTGCCTGAATATCGGCCCCTAAGAACTCATTGATCAAAGTGGACTTGCCGGAGGAATAGTTGCCCAGGACGAGCACCATGGGCCGCCATTTGATCGTTGTCTCCAGGGGAACATCACTGTATCCATATTCCTGGGCAATGCCTGACAACTGGGTCTCCACCATGGAAACCATTTCAGCACGCAGCGAGTTAATATAGTTTTCCTGATACATGTATTATCTCCTGTGAGATCTCCTTCTTGTCATCCCGGGGCGCGCGAGCGAGGAGGCGCCCTTTAGTAAAAGATTTCCCGCTGCCGCTCGAAATGACAGAAAAAGCCTTCGCGTAAAACGCATCCGCATTTATATGTGTTTATATCAGAAGTTTTTATCCGTATCAATCAATTGGACGCTAGCCGAGGGCTTTGCCTTTTGAGGCCCACGAGCCGAGAGGCCGTTTAAAAAATCGGATATTTCAGGTGGTGAGAGGATATAATTGGCGGCATCAAGTTTGATTGCGGATTCCGGCATGCCAAAGACGGTTGCCGTCTCCCGGTCCTGAACCAGGGTCTGCGCCCCGCGGCGTTTCATCTCCTTTAATCCCAGCGCCCCGTCATCTCCCATGCCGGTGAGCAGGATGCCGACCGCCCGGGCACCGCAGCGCTGCGCCACAGACATAAACAGATGGGTGACCGGTCGTTTCAGCTCTTTCTGGCCGCCGAATTTTGTCACAAGGATTCTTCCATTATCTGAGATGCCCATATTGCTTTCCTCAGGGGCAAAATATACATGGCCGGGAGCCAGTGAATCCCCGGTTCTGGCAATTTTGAGGTCAAGCCGGCTGTCCCCGCCGAGCCACTTCAACATGCCCGGCAGAAAGCCGGTGGTGATATGCTGAACAACGGCGATGGGCACCGGGAAATCCGGTGGCAGTTCCCTGAAAATCTGGTGAAGCACGGGCGGCCCTCCGGTTGAGGCGCCGATGGCGATGACTTCAATACCCGTCAGGTCCGTTGCCTGAAGGATTCGCGCCGGTGATTCGGGGGATTGTTTTTTCGGCCTCGCGGGGCGCCGCCGGACCACCTTGACCTCCGCCATCAGTTTAACCGTGCGAAGGAGCTTCTCCATAAACGGCTTTGTTTCTGGATTGCCGATTCCCGGTGGCTTCTGGGCCACGGCGACCGCCCCGGCCTCCATGGCGTTAAAAATATTTTTGGTCTGTTCGGGGGCAACCAGGGAACTGTGAATGATGATCGGCACCGGCCGGGTCTCCATGATCGTTCGGGTGGCTTTATACCCATCCATGCCGGGCATATGGATATCCATGATCACTACATCCGGGCTGGCGGATGCCACCAGCTGAATGGCCTCCTGGCCGTTGCGGGCGGCGCCGACCAGCCGCAGCTCCGGATCCTGGTCGATGATGTAGCTAATATATTCCCTTGTCGTCAGGGAATCATCAACAATAAGGACATTAATCATAAGGCGGTTCCGATGGTCCGGTTGCGACCGCTTTCTTTGGCCTGGTAGAGATTCTGGTCGGCCGTGTTGATCAAATCCTCGGCGGTTAGGTTCGGCTTGCGCTCTTTATTGCCAATCGCTGCGATGCCGAAGCTGGCAGTGATTCGAATCGTCTCCGCGTCCGTTTCCGTACGCATCTCCTCAATCAATTGGCGGAACCGTTCGGCGGCCGCTGTGGCACCTTCCAAGCCCGTCTCCGGCAGCACCACGATAAACTCCTCCCCGCCGTAGCGGGCCATCCAGTCCAGATCTTTGCGCAACGTACGGCTCAGGCGGTCGGCAAAATTTTTTAAAACCATATCGCCGGTTTGGTGTCCGTATTGGTCATTGACTATTTTGAAGTGGTCAATATCACTGATCACAATCGATAGGGGGGAAAAGTAGCGCTGGGCCCGCTTGAAGTCCTTGGGCAGGTTCTCATTCAGGTATCCCCGGTTAAAGACCCGCGTCAGGGGGTCGGTGATGGACAACAGGGCAATTTCCTTGTTTCGCTGTTTCAGGGATGACTCAAGCGAGATGACGCGCTCTGCGGTTGTCAGACGGGCAATCAGCTCAGCGTCATCCACCGGTTTGGTCAGGTAGTCATCCGCACCGGCCTCCAAACCCTCGATGATATCATTTTTGGAGTTTTTGGCTGTTAAAAGGATAATATAAACGTAGCCCCCGAATTCATGCTGACGTATGGCATGGCATAGTTCCGATCCATCCATTTCCGGCATCATCCAGTCGGTAATAACGATGGAAATCTGCCGGTTCAATAGCATCGTCATGGCTTCCAGACCGTTTTTGGCCGTGGCCACCTGATACCCATGCGTTTCCAGCATCAGTTTAAATTTCAGGGCCTGGGTCTGGCTGTCTTCAACCAGCAAGATTTCGAGTTCTTTTTTTAGCATGTAAGATAAACCTTTCCCCACCTATTAAACAAGCTGATCCAGGACTTCAATAAGATTGCTCTGGTCGAAACTGCTTTTGACGATATAGGCATCCGCCCCGGCCTCCATACCCTTTTCGCGATCCCTGGCCGCGTCCAGACTGGTTACCAGAATTACCGGCAGGGCGGCAAGAGAATTATCCGCCCGGATACCGGCGGTGAGTTCAAAACCATCCATCCGCGGCATTTCGATATCAGAGACCACCGCATCGAAGTATCGGGACTTCAGCCGGGATAAGCCGTCCGTTCCGTCAATAGCGGTCTCCACCTGGTATCCGGAAGCCTCGAGGATATTCTTCAGGAGCGTGCGCGAAGTGAAGGAATCCTCCACGACCAAAACGGATTTTGGCCTCCGGGCCTGCTCCGGATGCTCGCCAGACGGTTGGACGGATGGCATGGAGTGGCTGGAAGCGCTTACTATGAGTTCTTTGATGTTTAGTATGGGCACCACCCGGCCGGTGCCAAGGACCGTGGCGCCGGCAATATGCCGTACTTTTTTCAGCTGTTTGCCCAACGGTTTGACCAGAACCTCCTGCTCGTTGATGACCGCATCCACACGAAAGGCCATCTGTGTGGCGCCATTTTCCAGGATGACCGCCGGTATCGTCTTTTGCTCGGATCGCCTGGGGTTGGGCCCGGGTTTTGAAATCCCCAGGACATCTGCCATGTCAACCAAAGACACGGGGCGGCCGTTGAATGAAATGATCGCCTGGTTCTCCGCCGTCTTGACGGTTTCCGGCCGGATTTTGAGGCTGTGCCTTATCTGTGCATTCGGCAGGATGAATAGGTACCCGGAAACTTCGATCAGTACCCCGCGGAATGTCGCCAGGGTTACCGGCAGTTTGATAGAAAAGGCCGTGCCCCGGCCCGGTTCGGAGCGTATGCGCATTCGGCCGCCAAGGTGATCCAGCGCGTCCTTGATGATCGACATGCCCAGCCCTCGACCGGATATTTCCGTGATCATGGGGCTGCTGGATACGCCCGAATTAAGAATCAGGTTTAACGCCTCTGCCTCGTCAAGGGACGCCGCATGGGCCGAAGAGATGATTCCTTTTTCGATCGCCTGGGTTTTGATCGTTTCAATATGGATGCCTTCTCCGTCATCGGAAATCTCCAGGCTTACCTGGTTGCTTTCCGGCTGGGAGACCGCCACATGGATGGTTCCCATGGCCGGCTTCCCCTGGGACGTTCGGACCTCGGGGGCCTCGATGCCGTGGTCAACGGCGTTTCTCAGCAGATGCGTCAGGGGGTCCTTAATGCCTTCAAGGATGCGTTTGTCAATCTCGACGTTCTCCCCCGAGGTTTTCAGATCAACGGATTTCCCCCGGTCCTTGGCGATCTCCCGGACCATTCGGGGGAAAACGGTAAAAAGGCTTGAAAACGGCATTAGCGAGGTTTTTTTGGTTTCCTCCAAAAGATCATCGAGCAGTCCGCTGAAGGTCCGGTTGTTTCGTTCAAAGGCTGTCGCGGTCTTTGTCATCCGCTGATCGATATCCCGGATAAATTCACGGGTATCGTCAATGAACGCGGTGGTCAGCTCGATCGCCGCATCAGCGTCCTTGGCGCCCTGAAACCTTCGGAAGTCGCCCTGGAAACGCTCCCATTTCTGCCGCCATTCCTGAATCGAATGGTTAAGATGCTGCAGTCGGTTTAAGTGCTGGTAGGCGGATTGCTTGACCGGAATCAACTCTTCGGTTTTTAAAAGCAGGGCGTCCAGTTTGTCGGTCGGAATCCGGACGGATGAGGCAAAAAGCGGTTTGGCGTCCGGTTTGGGTTCGTCTGCGGATTTTTCCTCGCCCGCCCGATCGGATGCCTCCTTTTCCGAAGGCTTTTCTTCGGACGGCTCGCAGGCCTTGGCATCTGTCAGGGATTGAATCATGTTTTTGATTTCTCGGGAGGCCTTTTCCGCGTCAGCATCCGGGGTGATGGAACGTTCAACGAGCTGTATTGCGGCGTAGAGGGCATCAAAAAGCCGGCCGGAAAAGGCCAGGCGATGCGCCTTAATTTCCGCAAAGATGCTCTCTACTTCCTGGCACAGGGATTCGACCACCGTGAGATTGACTGAACGGGCGGCGCCTTTCAAACTATGCACCTCCCTGAAGACAGCGTCCAAAACATCCGTGGGCGGCGCGTCCCTATCCGCGCCTTCCAGGCTGGATAGACCGGCATACAATGCCTCGAGGCGTTCCCGGGCCTCGTCTTGAAATGCCGCCAGCAGCTGTCTGTGTATTTCTGTTTCGTCCATCATACCTTATAAATCGATGTGATATCGCGCATCGTCTGGGCCAGTTCCTCAAGCCCCTTGATCGCATCCTCTAACTGTTTCACGCCGCCCAGGTTCTGCTGGGTCGCATCATTAATGCTCTCCATCGCTTCTGAGAGCTGATCGATGCCGGATAGTTGCTGCTGGTTGGAAGCGACTATCTGTGAGGCGGCATCCGAAGATTCATTGACCTGATTTTCCAACCGATCGATGGCATTTCCCGCCTGTTCCGCCAGCTCGATCGCCTCTTCCACCGACTTCGTCCCCCGTTCCGTGGCCATAACTGCCGCACTGGTGGCCTTTTGAATATCATTGAGGATCGTCTTGACCTGGTTTGTGGCCTCTTTTGATTGATCGGCCAGGGTCTTTACTTCCTGGGCGACGACGGCGAAGCCTTTTCCCTGATCCCCGGCTTTAGCGGCTTCGATTGAGGCATTGACCGACAGGATATTGGATTGATCCGCAATGTCAGTAACCGTATTAATTATCTCTTCAATGCTTTTGCTCTGTTCGCTGAGCTTGACCGTACTCTCGGCGATATAATTCATTTCTTCCTTTATCCGGTTGATGCCGGCGGTGGTGTTCTCCGTGGCCTGCTTGCCGGCGAGGGATATTTTAGCCGTATTCTCGGCGCTTTTGGATACATGTTCGGCTTTTTCGTTGGCCAGCTGGGATGTCTGCTTGACCTCTTCCACCGTAGTGGTGACCTCGCTGATGGAGCTCGAGGTCTCTGATGCGCTGGAGGCGAGTTGAGAAGCGGTGCTCGATATCTGGCTGATGGAGGCGAGCAGGCTCCGGGAGGATTGCCCCAGCTGCTTGATCTGCTTGCTGAACCTTTGGACGCCATTGGCAAAGGCCTTCATCAACATGCCGATTTCATCGGAGCGCTTTTTTTGATGCTCGGGCACGGCCAGGGTGAAATCGCCCTCATCCATCATCATGACCCGGTAGGAGAGGGAGTTAATCGGCCGGGCGATCATTTTGGACTGCAGGTAGCCCATAGCGCCGATCAGGATCAGAAGGACAAGGCCGGTCCAGAATATATTGAGTCCCAGCTTATGCAGCAGGCTAAATGCCTCGGAGGTATCGATTTTACTTATTATCGCCCAGTTGAAATCCGTTCCGAGCCGTTTTTTCAGCTCCAGGCTGTCATAGGCGGATAGCACTTCAGCATTTCGATAGTCCTTTGTCTGCCGGATTCCCGCCTGGTTGTTCAGCGCCTGTTCAACCGCTGATGTCCGGATTTTTTTATTCAAAAGGGCATCGTTTTCTAAAAAACGGGACGCTGAGCGCATGAGATAGTCCCCGCCCACCAGATAGGTCTCGCCGGTCTCGCCCATACCGGTCTTGTTTTTTGTAATGGCGCTAATTCGCTCGGCATCGATAAGGAAAACCAGGATGGCGTCGAGGCCCCCGCTATCGCCGTATATCGGTGCGGCCATGAAAATGCCGGGCTGCCTTTCGGGCAGAGAGTCGATGATATCCGTCATCATGGGCTCTTCGGTCTCTTTTATTTTTTTACTGATCCGGGTTAATTCGGGAAAGTCGCCGTTTTTAAACGCATCGTCGGTTTTTTCCCCTGAAACCTCAGTGTGGTGCAGCAATTCGCCGGTATCTGAGAGCATGAAAATATTGCTGTAGCCGAAGAGCCGCATATAATAATCAAACATCGGGTTCATTCCCTTGTATGTCTCGTTATCCAGCATATTTCTGATATGCTGGGAGCGCGACAGCAGGATCAGATTTTTCAGCCGGGATTTTAAAAACTCGACCACCTGTTCCTTCCTGGTCTTGTTTACGGCAACGAGTTGATCGAACGCTTCGGCTTCTATTGCGGATTTGGAGTAAAAATAGGTCATGCCGCCCAAAAGGATAAGCGGAAGCAATCCGACAATAAGAAACTGGGTGATCAGTTTTGCCATGATCCGTTTGGAAAACCATCGCCACATGTTTAACTCCTCTTAATGATTATTTTGGTTTATCACCAGGTCCTCATCCGTCAGTAGTTTATCGCCGTCAAGCACGATGGTCCCGGCCTCGTCAAGGCCCTTGAGGTAATCGGCCCTCACACCGGTGAGTGCGGGAATCGACGAATGCAGGGTCTCTGTTAAAATTTCCCGAACCCCCAGGATCCGGTCGGCCAGGATGCCGAACGCCATTTCGGGGGTTGAAAGAATCAATACGTACCGGTTGTCCCGGGGCTCGCCTGCCTTGAGGTCGAACAGGCGCTTTAAGTCCGTTATCGACACGATCTCGCCCCGCACGTTGATAATCCCCGGTATATATTCGGGAATCCCC
>JAGXLR010000097.1 GCA_018334555.1 Desulfobacterales bacterium | reverse complement strand
CTCGTAAAAAGTCGATTTTAGGATGGCAAAGTAAAAAGTTCAAGATCAAGGCGCGCAAAATCCCGAGGAATGCAGCGTACTTAGCTGTACGTGAAATTCCGAGGGACGGAAGCGCAACACAGATATTGGACTTTTTACGAAGCCATCAGAGTTACTTTCTGCAAAAATGGTGCGCCAGCGCAATAAATCGCTTTTTACGAAGCCGTCAAAAATATGGGGTTAACATTGCGGCCATTAACAGGGAGAATATCCACATATGAGCCAAACAAGTAAGAAAGACAAGGAATACAAGGGATTTGAGCAGGGCCCCATCCGTCCGCCGAGTGAGGCCTACAGCCTGTTGATCCGGGTGACCCGGAACTGTCCGTGGAACAAATGCAAGTTTTGTCCGGTTTATAAAGGGTCTAAATTTTCGCTGCGGCCGGTGGAACATGTCAAAAAAGATATCGACGCCGTTTATCGGCATATAAGGGCCTTAAAGGATATGGGCGACGGTTCCGGCCGGCTCTCGAGGCACGATATCGATACCTACAACGCCGGGCTCGATCCGAACGAACGGCAGGCATTCATGGCCGCGCTTAACTGGTATGCGGCCGGCATGGCCTCCGTTTTTCTTCAGGATGCCAACAGCATGATTATAAAGCCTCGTGATATGGTCGATATCCTCCGGCATTTAAAGGAGCTGTTTCCTGAAATCGTCCGTATCACCTCCTATGCCAGGTCCCATACGGTCGCCCGTATAAAAGAAGAGGAGCTCAAGGAGATCGCCGATGCCGGGTTGAACCGGATTCATATCGGTCTTGAGTCCGGATCGGACGAAGTCCTGGACATGGTAAGAAAGGGGGCGACAAAGGAGACGCATATCAAGGGGGGGCAAAAGGTCGTTCGCGCTGGTATAGAGCTCTCCGAATATATTATGCCGGGACTCGGCGGAAGGGCCTTTTCCGAGGCCCATGCCCTGGAAACCGCTGATGCGTTGAATCAAATCAATCCGGATTTTATTCGTATCCGGACGCTGGCCATTCCAGGCAGCGTCCCGCTGGCTGAAGATTATGAAGCCGGGCGGTTTGAAAAACTAACCGATTATGAGACGATCCAGGAACTGCTCAAACTTTTGGAGAACCTGGACGGCATTCAAAGCAAGGTCAGAAGCGACCACATCTTAAACCTTTTCCAGGAGCTGGAGGGCAATCTGCCCGGGGATAAGGCGGCCATGATGGAGATGCTGCGGAGCTTTCTCAATATGGCGCCGCGAGAGCGCATGCTCTACCAAGTGGGGCGGCGTCTGGGGATGTTCTCCCGCCTGAGCGATCTGGACGATTCAAGGCTTTGCCGTCAGGTTGAGGACACCTGCCACCAGTACGGCATCACCCCGGATAATGCCGATGAAGTGATCAATGACCTGATGAAACGCTTTATTTAATGGAAGATTATGGCAAATTTCCGGGCATTTACGTACACGTGCCGTTCTGCCGGCGGAAATGCCCGTACTGTGATTTTTATTCAATCACTGATACGAATTGGCTGCCAGCCTATTTTGACGCCCTGATGGGTGAAATCCGGATGGCCCCGCAGCCGCCTGGTCCGTATGATACGGTCTATATCGGCGGCGGGACCCCGTCGCTTTTGACCGCCCGACAAATCGAGTCCCTTCTTGAAGCGCTGTTCAAGCAGTTTGAAATCGCGGGTGCGGCTGAAATAACCCTGGAGGTCAATCCAGGCACGGTTTCAGCGGAGGGATTGAAGCGATACCGGGCGGCCGGAATCAATCGTCTCAATATTGGCGTCCAGTCATTTAATGACGATATGCTGCGGTTTCTCGGCCGAATCCATTCGGGCGAAAAAGCCGGAGAGACGATACGGCGGGCCCGGGCCGCCGGCTATGACAATATCGGGCTGGATTTGATCTACGGGCTGCCCGGGCAGAGCACAAAGGCCTGGCACCGGGATCTTTGCCTTGCCATGGATTTTTTGCCCGCCCATCTATCCTGTTATCTTTTAACCTATGCCCCCGGCACCCCGCTCGCCGAGCAGATGAACCGGAACCGGTTTACGCCTCTGGATGAAGAAACCCGTCGTGAAATGTTTCTTTTCACCCATGATTTTCTCCTGGGCAGGGGCTATGAGCATTATGAGATTTCAAACTTCGCCTGGCCGGAAGCGGGGAGATCGCGGCATAACCAGAAGTATTGGCGTCACGCGCCCTATATCGGATTGGGCCCGGCCGCCCATTCATATTTCAATCACCGGCGTCACTGGAACGTATCATCTGTTAAGCAATACGGGGACTGCATAATATCCGGAAAACTCCCGGTTGAAGCATCCGAAGATCTCAGTGTTGAGCAGGAAATGATGGAGGCGGTTTTTCTAGGCCTGCGTTGCTCGGAGGGCATCTGTATAGATTTATTTGAAACCCGGTTTGGAATTAATTTCCATACCCGGTTCCATGATGTGTTGTCCCGCTATCAGGCGGCCGGGTATCTGTCGCTTGCCGGCGGGCATTGCGCTTTGACCCGTAACGGATTTTTATACGCAGACAGCATCGCGGAAGCCTTGATTCAATTGATTTAGGCACGTTAACGCCTATATTTCCCCTTTCCCCTTAAGCCCTAAGTGGAAAGCGTCTTTGTAAGCAGTCCGAGATAATATCTGGCATGGCTGATATGGGCGGCCATATTCGCGCGGTGGTTGGCCAGAATCCCGTTCAGGCTGCCCTCGGTCACCATGATCCAGGGATCGATCCGTGAGGCGTGATGGGCGGATTCAATGGCATGGTGCATAATGTCCTTGGCATCGCGGGTCTCAAGAAGGCGCGAGAACTCCTCATCGACTGCATGCAGGATGGTGGTCATGGCCATGGCCACCCCCTTGGCATAATAGAAATAGTTGTCCGCCTTAAATGTGCTGACCGGCTCCCCATCGTCTTCTTTTTGTTTGACCAGATTCTCGTCGCAGCTTCCCAGCAGCTCTTCAAGAGCTTGCAACAAGGGGATGAGGCTGTCCGAGCGCGTATAAAAGGAGGCTTCGCCACGAATCAACTGTTTTTTGTACCTTTTCAAATCATCGAGGGCCCCATTGTAGGCGGATTCTGCAGAAGGCATCCAATAACTGTCGGCACCTATCATAAAAGCGTTCATCGCATTCTCGAGATGCTCGTTCAAGGCCGATGCGCTGCCGGTCCGGGATATTTTTTCCGTCAGCGCAACAGTCGTCCGCCGGGTCACTTCAAGAATGCCCAACTGGATCTCATTGACATTGTCCGTAACATTAAGAATGTCATTCGGCCGCCAGCCCCAGAAACGTTCGTTTAATTCATGGTTAATGGGCTCTATCAGGGAGTCGACAAACAATGTGCCCGTTGGTCCCTTAGCATGACTATTACCGGCGGCTTCTTTAGCTGAATCCGCCATTTCATGGGAGCCAGGCTTTGGTTCGGCTTTAACGTTCATCCTATGGGGCTCAGGCATTTGTGTATGTTGGGCCGCCTTGGATGGCTGAGCCTTTGTTTCGGCTGTCTGAGAGCCTCCGGTTCTGGACAAATCCAGCACATCGATCAGCCAGGTAATCGCCCACAGGAGGGCAAGAACAAGGATAATCGCGCCGATAATACGCAGCCAGGCGAATTTTTTGAATTCTGCGTCTCCTTCACCGATTTCGACGTTGTTCGTCGTATTCTCCATCTTATCTCCTCGGTATGTCTTTTGTGTTGCCCTTGCGTCGAACTCTTGATTTAACAGCCTGTAAGCTAAACGGATTTTCGCAGCTTGCGATTATCCCCAACCCGTATGGTGATATTGGTCGCATCAAAATATTCCAGAAGCGGAATCGTATACTTCCTGGACGCCCCGGTCATTTCTTTAAACTCCGGCGTGCTGATGTCCCCGTTTGACTTGAGGTATGCCACCAGCCGGGCCTGAAGCTCTTTGATGGCATCTGCATGAAAAAAAAGATCATCTTTGGCCTTGATGAGTTTGCCCTCATTGACCAGCAGCATCATGATATTTTTAGCGGTTTCCGGCCTGATATTCAATTGGCTGACGAGATCCTTGAACAAAGGGGGCTGCAGGCCCTCCCTCTGCAATGCGTCGAGGATTTTTTGCCTTAAATCGGATTCATCCTCCGCCAGCCGGACCTCATGCTCCGGCAGCCGGATGGCGCTTTCTGTCTGGTATATGGCTTCGGCCTGGACCATCCGGTGAATCAACTGGTTAAACAGTTTACTGCTCATTATCGGCGGGAATTTTGATTTCAATTCGCCCTTCGGCATCCCGGCCTTTAGCGGATGTTTCGTGTGATATGCGCTCAGCTGGTGAACCACCTCGTTCTTGAATTGATCGAGGGTTTGTTGATGGATATAGCGCTTGGGCGACTTGTCCGTCTGGATGATGGCTTGTTTGGAAAGCAGGGATTGAAGGGCGTCGTCAAGTCGCCGGGTCGAAAGATTGGTCATGATGGTGAGATCGGTCAGTGTCAGCTCGCTGTATCCGGCCTCTTGGAGATGGAAGTCGATCAACGTTTCCGGATCCTGGGCAAGCAGTTTTTGCAGCCCCATAATAACGTCCTGGCGAAACCGTTTATGTTTTTTAGGCACCGGACTGAGAATCCGGCCGCCGCCCAGGGTTCGCACCGGCGAATAGCTGCGAACGACGAACCGGTCATCACGGACGCAGGCGACCGGGGCGTCAAGCCTCAGCTGCACGATGGCCTTCTCGCCGGGGATGATCTCCTCTCTGTCCAGCAGGATAATACGGCATGGGATTTCACTGGTCCCGGTATGGAACCGGACATTCTCCCGGTTTTTGATCGGTCTTTCGTTGCTCTCCAGGTATTGGAACTCGACGTCCGTCATGTAGGTCGATCTCAGCGTATCGGGCCGGGCAACGACATCCCCGCGATTGACCGTCGCTTTTTCAATGCCCTGAAAATTGATGGCGGTTCGCATGCCCGCTTCGGCCTCGTTTACCGGCTGATCGTGGACCTGTAGCCCCCTGACCTTGGTCTTTATGCCCGATGGATAGATCATTACCGGCTCCCCCGTACCGATTTTGCCGGATATGAGGGTGCCGGTGATGACCGTACCGAAACCTTTAATGGTAAACACCCGGTCGGCGGGCAACCGGAAAAGGCTGGAGGCTTCTCTGTCCGGAATTTGGCGGCAGTATTCGTCAAGGGTCTGGACAAAGCGGTCGATCCCTTCGCCGTTGACGGAGGATACCGGCACGATGGGCGAATTCTCCAGGAAGGTGCCCTGAGTAAACGTTTTGACATCGTCCATTACCAGCTCCAACCATTCTTCATCCACCATGTCGATTTTGGTAAGGGCGACGAAACCGTATTCAACCCCAAGCAAATCGCATATTTCAAGGTGTTCCCGCGTCTGGGGCATAACCCCTTCATCGGCGGCGATGATCATGGCCACCACATCAATGCCCGAAGCCCCGGCCACCATATTTTTAACAAACTTTTCATGGCCGGGAACATCCACCACGCCGATATGAACCTTGCTGGGCAGGTCAATGGCGGCAAACCCCAACTCGATGGTAATGCCGCGTTGTTTCTCTTCTTTCAGGCGGTCGGTGTCGATGCCGCTGACGGCTTTTATCAGGGTGGTCTTTCCGTGGTCGATATGGCCGGCCGTGCCCAGTATAATCTGCTTCAAGTTGTCGTCACCTGTGTCCGTCATGACTTATTCTTCCGGAGGTATTCAAACATATAGGCCAGTCCCACCAAGACGACGCCGAGGCCGATGACCATCGGCGCCCCCGCTTCAGGATGGAAAATCCGGCTCAGCACGAAAGCAAGAATACCACCCAGAATGGCACGCAAAATAAATATCTGAAGTTGATTCACGGAATCTCCTTTGTATCTGCGGCAAACTTGATGGCTTCGTAAAAAGTCCAATATCTGTGTTGCGCTGCATTCCTCGGAATTTCACGTACAGCTAAGTACGCTGCATTCCTCGGAATTTGCGCGCCTTGATCTTGAACTTTTTTCTTTGCCATCCCAAAATCGACTTTTTACGAGATTGTCAAACTTGAAAATCGCTCAATTTAAATTAAAATATTTAATAAAAATGGCTGATAAGGTCAATACCAACTTCACCGGCGCGGCGGCTTATGCCCTGCCTATAAATGGGCTTGAAAAAAATCTTGAAATACCCATAATATTTTAATACATAACAAATTTTTTATGGTGAGAGTAGCTCAGTTGGCAGAGCACCAGGTTGTGGCCCTGGTGGCCGTGGGTTCAAGTCCCATCTCTCACCCCATTAAACAAACAGGCGCCCGTAGCTCAGCTGGATAGAGCGCCGGACTTCGAATCCGTAGGTCGCAGGTTCGAATCCTGCCGGGCGTGCCACATATCGGGGTTTGGAGAAAAGGGTTTGGCTCTGTCCGGGTCAAGCCCTTTTTTATTCTTATGCGATTCTGACGTTATGTCGCCTTAGACACTGCCCCGCAGCGAATCTATATTGAGTTTGCCGATATCGACCGCACGATGTTCGGATGGGATAAATCGACATTTTGAGGCAACCGCCGCCATGAAGATCGAAGCTGTTGAAAAATTGACCGATTACAAGCATTTGAATATGTACGCGGTCCGCTATTACGATCGCTCCGGCAGGCGGCGCACGTGGTATGTGGCCTCAAGAAACGATCCCCCTCTTTGCGCCGGCGGCTGTTTTGAGACGGCGGATGCCGTTGTAATGGTCGCCCTGCACAAGGCATCGTCGAAGCTTGTTCTTATAAAGGAATTCAGGGTGCCCCTCGGGGGCTATCAATACGGGTTCCCGGCCGGACTGGTGGATGACGGGGAGTCGGTTGCCGATGCATGTGCCCGGGAGCTATACGAGGAGACCGGACTGTCGGTTGTCCGGTTGATCCAATCCAGTCCGCCGGTATACTCCTCGTCCGGCATGACCGATGAATCCGTTGTCATCGCCTATCTCGAGTGCGAGGGGGAGGCGTCCAATAATGCCAACTCCGATTCAGAAGACATCCATCCATTCCTGGTATCGGCCGAGGAGGCCCTTTCGCTTTGCCGACAGCCGGAGGCCATGGTGGATGTGAAAACATGGCTGGTGCTTCAGGGGTTTGCCAAGACCGGGCGGGTATTTTAATCGGGCGGCTTTCTGCAGAAATACGCCTGCGCAAGATGCCTTGTCCATTGGCTACATATTTCGCCGATATTTCCCCCCGACCTCGAACAGCGCCTGGGTAATCTGGCCCAGGGTGCAGTAGCGAACCGTATGCATCATCTCGGCAAAGATGTTCCCATCCGAGAGCACGGTTTCTTTAAGCCGGCCAATGGCTTCGGGGGCTTTGTCCCGGTTTCTTTCGATAAACTCATTCCGCCGTTTCAGCTGGGATTTTTTTTCGTCTTCCGTCGCCCGTGCCAGCTCCAGGTTTGAGAGCGACCCATCCGGGTCCGGATTGGGGTTGAGAAACGTGTTGACCCCGATAATCGGCAACTCCCCGGTATGCTTCAGCTGTTCGTAATAAATCGACTCCTCCTGGATTTTGCTTCGCTGGTAGGCCCGCTCCATGGCGCCGCGGACCCCGCCTCGCGCGGTAAGCCTGTCGAATTCCGCCAGAACGGCCTCTTCTACGAGATCGGTCAGGGCCTCGATAATGAAGCTGCCCTGGTTCATGTTTTCATTCTTGGTCATGCCGAGCTCCCGGTTGAGGATCATCTGGATGGCCAGCGAGCGGCGCACGGACTCTTCCGACGGCGTGGTGACCGCTTCGTCATAGGCATTGGTATGCAGGCTGTTGCAATTGTCATAGATGGCGTAAAGGGCCTGTAGTGTGGTGCGGATGTCATTGAACTGGATTTCCTGGCTGTGAAGGGACCGCCCAGAAGTCTGGATGTGGTATTTAAGCATCTGGGAGCGTTCGTCGCCTCCATACATTTCGCGCATGGCAACCGCCCAGATCCGGCGGGCGACGCGCCCGATTACGCTGTACTCCGGATCCATGCCGCTGGAGAAGAAAAACGAGAGGTTCGGCGCAAAACTGTCGATCGGCATACCGCGGGAGAGGTAGTATTCCACGTAGGTGAAGCCGTTGGCCAGGGTAAACGCCAGCTGGGATATGGGATTGGCCCCGGCTTCGGCGATATGGTAGCCGGAAACCGATACGGAATAGAAATTCCGGACGTTGTTGTCGATGAAATACTGCTGGATATCGCCCATCATTTTCAGGGCAAAATCAACCGAGAAGAGGCAGGTATTCTGCCCCTGATCTTCTTTGAGTATATCGGCCTGTACGGTTCCGCGCACCTGGGATAGGACGGACGCCTGGATTCGCTCGGCTTCATCCGCATCGGGCGCCCGGCCATTTTCTTCGCGGAATCTGTCAATCTGCTGGTCAATGGCGGTGTTAAAAAACATGGCCAGCATCATGGGCGCCGGGCCGTTGATGGTCATGGAGACAGACGTGTTCGGCGCGGTCAGGTCGAATCCGCCGTAAAGGACCTTGACATCGTCCAGGCTGCAGATGCTGACGCCCGCGGTGCCCACCTTGCCGTAGATATCCGGCCGGGTATCGGGGTCGAATCCGTAAAGGGTAACCGAGTCAAAAGCGGTTGACAGCCGGTTCGCCGGGTAATCCGCGGAGAGGAGCTTGAAACGGCGATTCGTTCGGGCCGGATCGCCTTCACCGGCAAACATGCGGGTGGGGTCCTCATCCGTGCGTTTCAATGGGAACACCCCGCCGGTAAAGGGAAACCGGCCGGGAACGTTCTCCTTGCGCATCCACGTATAGAGTTCCCCCGGATCGGTGTATTCGGGCAGCGCAATTTTGGGAATCCGGGTTTTGGATAGGGACTCCGTATACAGCGGCTGCCTGATTTCCCGATCGCGAACCTTGTAAACCAGCTCATCGCGGCTATAGGCCTCACGGAGCGTTTCCCATTCGGCCATGGCCTCTTGGGTGGCCGGATCAATACCGGCCTCAGCCGCATCAATGGCCTCTCTGAGTTTGCCCAATAGCTGTCCGCTGTCGCCTGAAAGCGCCCCATCGCCGTTGATGGCGGCGGCGGCCTCCTTGAGGTGCCAGGCGTTTCGCAGCGCATCGGCCTGATTGCGGGTATGCTCGTGGTAGCTGCGGATGGTCTCTGAGATCTCGGAGAGATACCGGCTCCGTTCCGGCGGCACAAAAATGGTTTTAGTGGTGGAGATGCGCTCCGTGATGGCCGCCGTCTCTTCTGCCATCTGCAGGCCGGTCTTATCCGCAATGGTTTTCAGAAGAAACCGGTACATGGCGGTGACGCCGTCATCGTTGAATTTCGAGGCGATGGTGCCGAAGACCGGCATCTGTTCGACAGGTGCATCCCAAGCCTTGCGGTTTCTCTGTACCTGTTTTCGGATGTCTCTCAGCGCATCCTCGCTGCCCTCCTTATCGAATTTATTGACGATGATGATATCGGCGTAGTCGAGCATGTCGATTTTCTCGAGCTGCGAGGCCGCCCCGAAGTCGCTGGTCATGGCATACATGGAGACATCGGTCAGGTCGAAGATGTTCGAGGCGCCCTGGCCGATGCCGGCGGTTTCGACGATGATCAGGTCGAGTCCGGCGGATTTTAAAATATTGACGGCATCGGGCAGAACAATCGGCAGCTCGGTGTTTGAACTCCGTACCGCCAGACTCCTCATATAGACCCGCGGGCTGTCGATGGCGTTCATCCGGATCCGGTCGCCCAGAAGGGCGCCGCCGGTTTTTCTTCTTGTGGGGTCGCAGCAGAGGATACCGATGCGGATATCCGGATGATGATGGAGCAGCCGGACAATCAGCTCATCGGTAAGCGATGATTTGCCGGCGCCGCCCGTTCCCGTAATGCCGATCACCGGTATGCGCTTTTCGGGGTGGCTCTCTGGGATTTGCGTCCTGATGGATTCAAATTCCGAATAGCTGCCCGCAGCGGCGAGCTCGGCCTTGGAAATCAGGCGGGCGATCGACAGCGGTTGATCCGGGGACAGGTTGCCGTCGGCATATCCGTTTGAATCCAGGGGGGAGAAATCCATTAACGCCATCATATGATTGATCATGCCCTGCAGGCCCATTTGGGAGCCGTCAGCCGGGGAGTAGATCTTCGTTATCCCATAGGATTCGAGCGCTTCGATTTCATGCGGGACGATCACCCCTCCGCCGCCGCCGAAGATTCTGATGTGTCCGGCATTTTTTTCCTGGAGCATATCATAAAGGTATTTGAAAAATTCCATGTGGCCGCCCTGGTAGCTGGATACCGCAATGCCCTGGGCGTCTTCTTCCAGGGCCGCGTTGACGATTTCCGCCACAGACCGGTTGTGGCCCAGATGAACGACTTCCGCCCCGGCATCCTGGAGCATCCGACGGATGATGTTGATGGCCGCATCGTGGCCGTCAAACAGGGAGGTTGCCGTAACTACCCGGATGGGATGCGTTGCTTGGTAAACATCGTCTGTTGGCGCCATTGATCCTCCTTTAATCAATTGAAATCTGCCAGGCCCGGCGGGGGTATCCCTGCAGGGGGTTGATGCGATCCGGATCGTCCCACCACCAGTCATTGCGGGGGAGCGGGTCAAAATACTTCGGCGTTCCGTCAATAAGGACGCGGGGACAACGATCGAGCGCGTCCCGTCCGCATCGTATCAGCCGGTCGCAGGCGATGACCCACCCGATGATCGGCCCATGTTTTTTAACGGCCCGGCGGGTGTAATCGGCGCATCCCGGGTACATGGGACAGGCACCGGCGCGCACCGCACTCAGGTGGTCCAGCGGGCCCTGGTAGAAATCGATGGCGGCTGCTGTGACGCCGGCTTCCGAATCCGCTTTCGAACGCAGGTGACCGCATCCGTAAAGGGAAAAAATAATTATAGCACCGATGGCCAGGAGAATAAAGACGTAGTTGCCGGTATCATGGCCCGCCTTAGGGCGCCGGTGTTTTTGCCGCAGGGTTTTAAAAACAGCGTATTTCAATTTTAAAAGCCCGTCCGGATCCGGAACGATTTTTTGACAGGCCCGGGTTAATCCTGTCTCATTACGAAATTCCGGGGAAGCAGGTAGTCCAGGATCATTGATATAAAAAAACCGCAGGTGGCGACGAGAATGATGGTCGCCCCGGAGGTCAGATTGAATCTGTAGGCCAGCCACAGGCCAACCAGGTTGAATACCATCGCAAAAATGGTCGAAAGGACCATCATCATTAAAAGCGAGCTGGAATATTTTTCCGCAATAAACGGCGGTATCGTCAAAAGCGCGATTACCAGGATCAGGCCGACCACCCGAATAATAATGACGATGGAGACCGCAACCAATCCGATAAAGAAGAAATAGAGCAGGTTCACCGGCACCCCGCGAAGATGGGCGAACTCGCCGTCATAGGAGATGGCCAGCATATCCCGGTAAAAATAGACGGCGGATACGACGGTGATCATACTCAGGCCAACCATCCACCAGATATCGGAGTTGGGGACGGCCAGGATACTGCCGAAGAGAAAACTCATCAGGTTGACGTTGTAGCCCGGCGTGAGATCCAAAAGGATGATTCCTATGGCCATGCCCACCGCCCACAGGACGCCGATAAACGTGTCCGCCCGGCTTTTGGCTTTTAAAACCACGGCGGTCATGACAAGGGCCGCCACCAGGGAAAAACCAAGGGTTCCGACGATATAAGGGACGCCGAAAAAAAAGGCGATGCCGATGCCCCCGTAGGCCGCATGGGCAATGCCCCCGCCAAGAAAAACCAGGCGGTTGACCACAACGAATGTACCGATAACACCGCATATCAAACTGGCAAAGAAGCCGGCGAACAAGGCATTTCTCATAAATTCAAACTGAAGGGCTTCTATCATGGCTCATCCTCGTGGGTCTTCAATATCCGGTGCGGAACACCATGGGCAATCAATTCAACCGGACAGTGGTAGCCTTCCTGCATCATCTCCTCTGTGATTTCCGCATCATCATGATAATGGACATTTTTATTCACACAGGCCACTGAGGTAACATAGCTTGACAGGACCATCATATCGTGGGTGACCACCATTATGGTTTTGGTCTTGTTGATTTCTTTCAGTATGGCGTAAAGCTCGGTGCGGCCCGCCGTGTCAAGGCTGGCAGTGGGCTCATCAAGGATCATAATATCCGGATCCGTGGCAAGGGCGCGGGCGATGAAGACCCGTTCCCGCTGGCCGCCGGAGAGGTCATCGATACGGCGGTTCTGGTAGTCGAGCATTTCCAGTTCCTCGAGCACGTTTCGGGCCGCT
>JAGXLR010000237.1 GCA_018334555.1 Desulfobacterales bacterium | reverse complement strand
GCGCCTATGCGAGACATCATTTGACGCAGTAGATGCGGTGAACTTGGAAATCCCGGAGGGTTTCAAATTTTTTGATTTAAAAAATGATTCAATATCCTGAAAATAAAATAAAAACTAAACCTTCAAAAAATTGAAACGCTCAATTTAGGTCTATCATTCAGGTTTTTCACCATATGGTGTTTGATCTTGAAAGGCAGCAGCAGACCGGGGCAAACAAATATTCGGGTTTCAGCGCCGGATTTTTACCAAAATTCGGTCTTTTCAGGCGTTGAACCGGCAGGGGGAGGGCGATGATGCCCCTTTTAAACCCTGTCCTCCCGGATTAGCAGGGTCGATGGGTCGAGGAACAGCAGCGGATGGTTTGCGGTTTCCTTTTTTAGGGGTTTGACCTGGATCTGGTCCTTTTCCGGGGATAGCTGGAGGATGACATCAAAAAAGTCCCCGTACTGGTTGAGAAATTTTGAAGAGAATGCGTCCGGTGTCTGGGATTCGCCCCGATGGCCGCGGATCGTAAACCAGATGATGAAACCGTTGGCCCAGGCGAACTCTTTGAGTTCGTCCAATTCGGCTGGATCGGCATCGGTTATCGAAAATCCATCGATCATGATCAATTTTGGGGCAAAAATCTCCTGGGAGCGCAGCTCCTCAATTTTACCCATCAGCCGTTTCAAACTGAAAGCACGGCTTTCAAAGGCCATAATAAACCGGTAGGGAAGTATCTCGTCCCAGACCCGATCCGACGGTCCGATATCATTTAGTTTCGTTATATTCTGAAAGACCTCCTTGTACCATAGGTCCACCTTGTCCACCGGGTCTTTCAGGCTGATATGGAGCACCGGTTTTTCCTGCAGCAGGCTGTTGATGGCCAGCTGGACCAGTAGGGCGGTTTTTCCTACGCCGGCCCGGGCAAAAATGGCTCCGCAGCCTTTATCCTGAAAAGTTTGGTCCGTTTCCAGGCCGAGAAGTTTTATTGGATCACGAATGATTAATGACTTTTTAAGCATGATATGTTCCCCATTCAAAAAGCGTTTTTCAGGAGATTGGCCATTCGATCAGGTCCCGGTCTTTGTCGCCTTTTCATTGTTTTTGACAATTTCCTCGGCGATTGACTGCGGCACCTGTTTATAGGCAAAGAATTCCATTGTAAACTGGGCCTTGCCCTGGGTTAGCGAGCGAAGAACGGTGGTATAGCCAAACATTTCGGCAAGGGGCACCTGGGCTTCAATAATGCTTGACGCCCCTTCATCCTGGGAGCCGACAATGATCCCCCGTCTTTGGGTCAGCGTCCCCATGACAGTGCCCTGAAATTCCGACGGGGTCTCAACGACCACTTTCATAACCGGTTCAAGGAGAACTGGCGCTGCCTTGTTGTATGCCTGGAGAAATGCGCCCCTGGCAGCCGCTTTAAACGCCATCTCAGAGGAGTCAACCGAATGGCTGGCGCCGTCATTGATGGTTACCTTTATACCGGTCACCGGATATTTAAAGGCCGGCCCTTTTGTCAAACATTCCCGGAAGCCTTTTTCACAGGCCGGGATAAAATGCGTGGGAATTACCCCCCCGGAAATTTTGTCATCAAAGACGAACTCTTCTTCGGCACAGGGCTCGATGAAGCCTGCCACACGGCCGAATTGCCCGGCGCCGCCGGTTTGTTTTTTATGGATGTAATCAAACGCGCTTTGCCGGGTGATGGTCTCCCGATAGGCGACACGCGGTTCCCCCACTGTTATGGCCGCGTTGTATTCCCTGCGCATCCGTTCGAGATAGACTTCCAGGTGCAGCTCCCCCATACCGGAAATCAACGTATCCCCTGTTTCTTCATTCATGGATGTGGTAAAGGTCGGGTCTTCCTTGGTAAACCGGTTTAAGGCCTTTGCCATATTGGTTTCCGACTTTATGTCATTGGCCTGAATGGCAAGCGATATGACCGGCTTGGGTATATACATGGAGGTCATCGAGAGCTTCTTGTTCTTGGATGTGAAGGAATCGCCGGATACACAGTCAATACCGAAAAAGGCGCCGATATAGCCGGCCGGTATGCGCTCAATCTCCTCCATTTGATCCGCATGCATCCGGACCACACGTCCGAATTTCACCGATTGGCCGGTTCGGACGTTAACGGCGGTATCACCCTTCTTCAATTCCCCCTGGTAAACCCGTATATAGGTCAGCTGCCCGTATTTGCCGTCTTCCAGTTTAAAGGCCAGCGCGACAAGCGGGGCGTCTGTACTGCAGGAGAGCTTGACCGGCGTCTCGTCGTTGTCTATATCGAGCGCCACATTTTCCACATCAACGGGGGAGGGGAGGTACCGGCTCACGCCGTCCAGAAGCGGCTGTACACCCTTATTTTTATATGCTGAACCCATAAATACCGGGGTCAACTCCCTTCTCAGGGCTCCGGTGCGCAGGGCATCGATCAGCAAATCTTCAGGCACAGCCTGGTCTTCAAGGGCAAGCTCAGTGAGCTCATCAGAGAACATGGCGGCCGCCTCAATAAGCTCCTCCCTTCTCTGCCCGGCGGATTCAACGAGGGATTCGGGGATCCCATCTTCCCGGACCGTATCACCAAATTGCCCCTCAAAATACAGGGCCTTCATCGATATGAGGTCAACGACGCCCTTGTGGTCCGCTTCGAGTCCGATGGGGATCTGCAGGGGCACCGCATTATGCCCCAGTTTCTCCTTAAGCTGGTCGATCACCCGGAAAGGATCCGCGCCGCTTCTGTCGCACTTGTTGATAAACGCTATACAGGGGACATTGTAGCGTTTCATCTGCTGGTCCACAGTTATAGACTGGGACTGGACGCCGCCGACAGCGCATAAAACCATGATCGCCCCGTCGAGAACACGCAGTGCGCGTTCAACCTCAATGGTAAAATCCACGTGGCCCGGCGTGTCAATAATGTTGATTTCGTTCTTTCCCCATTCACAGTAAGTCGCTGCAGAGGCAATGGTGATGCCCCTTTCTTTTTCAAGGGCCATTGAATCCATGGTTGCGCCGACGCCGTCTTTGCCCCGCACTTCGTGTATCTTATGGATGCGCTTGGTCAAATACAGTATTCTTTCGGTCAGCGTGGTTTTCCCCGAATCAATATGGGCGCTAATCCCTATGTTTCTGATTTGTTTAATATTAGTGTACATACCGCTCTTCGATTCTTGATTTTTATTGATAAAATTTAATAATATTATCTTATTTATAAATTTTGGTCAATAAAAAAATTAGACAGCTTTTTCGTTTTTATTTGAATCTAACCATGACAATCTCGCAAAAAATCGATTTTAGGATGGCAAAGTAAAAAGTTCAAGCCCCAGTTAAGATCCGGGGGCGCGCAAAATCCCGAGGAATGCAGAGTGCTTAGCTGTACGTGAGATTCCGGGGGACGGAAGCGCAACACAGATATTGGACTTCTAAGTAACATCACATATTAGTTATGCGGGAACAAGCTTGAATCCTAATGATTTCGCTTGATTGGCAACCCGCTTTTGCAAACGCCGCTGATGTTCTTGTTCATGGTCAGCGAATATGGTTTCA
>JAGXLR010000004.1 GCA_018334555.1 Desulfobacterales bacterium | reverse complement strand
TAACAATCTCGTAAAAAGTCGATTTTAGGATGGCAAAGTAAAAAGTTCAAGATCAAGGCGCGCAAAATCCCGAGGAATGCAGCGTACTTAGCTGTACGTGAAATTCCGAGGGATACAGCGCAACACAGATATTGGACTTTTTACGAAGCCATCAAATTTCTGGGCCGGTAAAAAAACCGGTAGCATAAAAAGCCGGGGCATGGCCTGATGGTCTTGCCCCCGATTTGACGGTCAGGAACCAATTCCCTCTGCCTCCTTCGCGGCGGCATTTATGCAGAAAGGAAGTCTTGGGCGGCCCCCTTGTCTAATCCGTCACATTTCAGGCACCCAATAGCGGGCGCCGCCCGCATGAATATAAAGGCTGCCGTTTTCCTCATCAATGCGGTCAGAAATTTTGATTAGGGCCCGTTCAGTGAATTTGATGATGTCATCGTTTGCCTTCAGATAGAGACAGTCATTGACGGCATACAGATTTTGGGGGGAAAGGGCGAGTCTGCTTCCGGTGTTCAAGACCAGCGTGATATCCGGTTCGTCAGCCGTTTGGCTGAAAATTACGTCAAAGACAAAAAGGGCGGTGTCTTCGTAGGGGAAATAGACCTTTTCCCAGACCCCGCCCTTATCTTGATATAGAAAGTAACCATTCTCATCCTTTGATATGGATGAATGAAAATGGTCGATGATTTTCTTTTTGCGGAACTTCCCACCGGCGTTACGCCAATTGCCCTGGCTGTCGAGCCAAAACACGGCGTCTTCCCGTGGTATAACGATCTCTTTTATACCCTGCGCCTCTTTGTTTTGTGCCTTCTTGGAATAATCATGGGGCGCCATAAAAAGGAGGATATAGCCTCTATGGTCCACTCCTTTTTAAAAGATGCCCAATGGCCGTTTAAAGGTATACAGAAACGGTTTTTTCACCAATTCATCGAAAGACTGCTGCAAATTGTCGCCCAGTGCGGAGAAGGGACTGGATACGATGAATGTGCCGGTCCCGAAGATTGTGGAAACAATCCCTACAGGACGGGTCGCAAACACATCCAGGATCATATCCCATGACTCCACCTGTTCGATGCCATACTTGTCTTTGTGCCATTGGTGTTGGACTCCGATGGCGGTTGAACCCAGCGGCAGAAGAATAAAGGAAAAAATGATTGCCATTACCATAAATTTTTTACCCGGTTTCATACCATCCTCCCTGTTTTTTAAAACAACCGTTTTTTTTAGTCGCCATACGATATATAATCTCTCGTTTTTATTATTCCTTTTTTTACCCATCTGTCAATACTCAAAATCGGCTGGTTTGCCGGAAAGCCTGAAAATAAGGGCGTTAAGAGCGTAAAAAAATTTCCGGTACGCCTAACGGCTTAATCCCCCCAGTAGAGTGACGGGTTGATTTCATACCAAACCAGCCCCTTGGTGATGGGGCCGCGGGTACAAGGGCTCATCATGCCGGCCAGAACAAAATGATCCAAAACCTCATGAAGATCAAGCGGTGGATCGTATCCCCTATTCAGGGTGTTCATTAAGCCGCCCTCCACTTTATAGCTGACGGCATGCGGTTTTAATTTGTTAAAAAAGTCAATCATTGCCCTCGCCAACCCCTCATCCTTTTCCGCCATCACCTGCCGGATGGCCCCGTTCGGGTCAAAGACGGCGTTAGCCTCGGCCCCGTCGACCAGCCTTCGGGTCACCCAGGGCATAATATAGAGCGCCCCCGGCTGGAGCTGGAGCATACGATCCTCCCAGGCGCTGCCCTGGCTCGATAGCTGCGGAATAATCAGGCGTTCTTCGAAGGCCGTCAGGATACAGTCATCTTTGACGGCGTGGGACAGATCGATATTCTCATAATAAATGCTCTCCCCCGAATTGAAGCTGTGAAGCAGGCGGGCCAGGCATCCCGCCTCTTCATTCGAAAAAACGGAGAGCAGGGCGGTTTCGAGATTTTCTAAGGCGTTGGCTGTCATCATTGGCCCCCTATTGGGTTGCGATAAAGTTCGATTACGACCGGGTGGACCTCGTAAACCGGAGAACCGCTGCGCTGCGTCGGGCTGCCGGATTTGAGTTTCGGACTGATAATTCCGCCGCCCTTTAGAGCGGCGATCATGGCATCGGTTCGGTTTTTAAGGCCGGTGCGGATGCATGCCGAATTTATATCTGCAGCGCGTATGCACCGGTTTTTCGCCAATTTTGCGGCTTCTTCGGTCAGGGTAGGCATTCTATCGTATGCAGCCTCCCCCATATGGGCAAACATTGAACGGACTGCCGTATCGATATCCCAAATGCCGGTATCAGCAACCAATTCAAGTAAAAAATATGCGATATTGGGGATTTCATAATATTCCTCCGGTTTAAACACCATGATTCGGTCATCCCATTCCGCGCATTGTCCGGACCGCCTCGGCAAAAGCAGCTTCCAATCCCAGGCCAAAAGCAGGAGCTCTTCAGCCTCCTCCCCGGCTATTTTTTTGATCTCATAAAACCGGATACCCTGTTGGCAGTGGCATCTATCAAGCACTGTGGCAAGGGCAGGGACCAGATCGTCCTTGCCGAGTAAAAAGCCAAGGGCGTATTTTATCTTCTCTATAGACATAACACTATTATACCCCATACTAAGAACTGTATCCCAGGAAAACAAGGGGGAAATCAATCCGCAGGATTTCCAGTTGGTCAAAGATTTCCTGCTGCCGCTCGAAATGACAATGCGAATGTTTTTTAGCGTTTCTTTCTGCAAAAATACCGCACCAGCGGAATAAATCGCTTTTTACGACGCCATCAAACTTGAAAATCGCCTAATTAAGGTGTAATACTGATCCAGAGGATTTCCCCTTTTACCCACCCGTCTTCTGGAGGTGTCCTATGGATAGAATTCTTCGCATCAATATGGGAGGCGACAAGGGGCCCACCTACAAAACCGAGCCGCTGGGTGATTATGCAGGCCTTGGCGGACGGGCCCTCACGTCGGCGATTATTTCAAAAGAGGTTCCCCCCCTTTGTCATCCGTTGGGAGAAGACAACCGGCTGGTGTTCGCCCCGGGCATGCTGAGCGGGACGAGCGCCGCTATGTCCGGAAGGCTCTCGGTTGGCTGTAAAAGTCCGCTGACCGGGGGGATCAAGGAATCCAATGCCGGCGGTCAGGCGGCCCAGGTGCTCGCCCGGCTGGGATACGCCGCCATCGTTCTGGAGGGAAAGGCCAAAGCGGATACCCTCTACGGGGTGGTCATCAATAAAGAGGGTGTTGTGATGGCGCCTGACGATAGTCTTAAGATGTTGGGCAATTATGCCCTGGTGGACAAGTTAAGGGATGCATACGGGGATAAAATCGCCTGCATCTCCATTGGGCAGGCCGGAGAGATGAAGCTCTCCGCGGCGTCGGTGGCCATTACGGACATGGAGCTTCGGCCCACCCGGCATGCCGGCAGGGGCGGCGTGGGCGCCGTAATGGGGGCCAAAGGCGTCAAGGCGATCGTTTTGGATGATACGGGAACGGGAGTGCGTCGCCCGATGCATCCGGAGCGTTTTAAAGCCGCCAACAAGGCATTTGTCAAGGGCCTCAGGGAGCACCCGGTTACGGGCCAGGGGCTTCCGGCCTATGGCACCAATGTATTAACCAAGGTGATCAATGATGCCGGGGGCTATCCCGCCTATAATTTTACCCGCGGCCGGTTTGAGGGGAGCTCCCGTCTCAGCGGGGAGAACCAGGCCGAGCTCGAAACCGGCCGCGGCGGAAACGCTACCCAGGGCTGCCACCGGGGATGCGTTATCCGTTGTTCCGGAACCTATGTCGACAGGGACGGCAACTACATCACCAAACAGCCGGAATATGAAACCGTATGGGCCCATGGCGGCAACTGCGGCATTGATGATCTGGATGCGGTTGCCAGGCTTGACCGGATGGA
Source organism: Desulfobacterales bacterium (assembly GCA_018334555.1). Classification (GTDB taxonomy): domain Bacteria; phylum Desulfobacterota; class Desulfobacteria; order Desulfobacterales; family Desulfosalsimonadaceae; genus M55B175. Next base: position 44,827 of record JAGXLR010000004.1, on the reverse strand, counting down.
TGATGATTTCGGTCTGGATACCATTGAAATGGGTGTCGCCATAGGGCTTGCCATGGAAGCCGGTCTGGCCGAGTTCGGCGATGCCCAGGCGGCCGTTGACCTGTTGGGCGAAGTAGGCCGGGGGACGCCGCTGGGCCGTGTTCTGGGCAGCGGGGCGGCGGTAACCGGTAAGGTTTTCGGCATCGACCGTATTCCGGTTGTCAAAAACCAGGCAATTCCGGCCTATGATCCGCGTGCGGTTCAGGGGATGGGGGTGACCTATGCCACCAGCACCATGGGGGCTGACCACACGGCAGGCTACGCCGTAGCCACCAATATCCTAAACGTGGGGGGAGCCGTCGATCCCTTGAAGCCGGACGGGCAGGTGGCGTTGTCCCGCGATCTCCAGGTGGCCACCGCAGCAATCGATGCGACCGGTATGTGTCTTTTTATCGCTTTCGCCATTCTGGATCAGGAGGCGACTTTTCAGGCATTGATTGATATGATCAATGCTTTCTACGGGCTCGGCTTAACGGCTGAGGATGTGACCGAGCTGGGCAGGCAGGTCCTTCGCAGGGAACGGGAGTTTAACCAACGGGCAGGCTTTACGCAAACAGACGATCGCCTGCCCGAGTTTTTCAGGAAAGCCCCGTTCCCCCCTCACAACGGGACTTTCGGCGTTTCAGACGAAGCGCTGGATCAGGTCTATAATTTTTAATTTCCCTTTTTTACAGCTAAGCCATCGGGGAGGAAAAGATGATCAAAACACGTGTGACTGAGAAGCTTGGGATTGCGTATCCGATCATCGGCGGGGCCATGATGTGGATTTCCACCGCGGAGTTCGTTGCGGCCATGTCAGAGGCGGGCGGAATGGGAATTATCGCATCCGCCATGTATCCGTCAAAGGAGGAATTCGTTTCGGCGATTGAGAGGATAAAACAAAAAACCGACAAACCGTTTGGCGTCAACATCAACCTGTTCCCCGCCATGCGACAGATCGATAACAATGAATATATTGATGTCATGGCGGATTACGGTTTGAAAATTGTTGAGACTTCCGGCCATCATGCGCCGGAGGAGCTGGTCAGCCGGTTCAAAGACCTGGGTATGACATGGATTCATAAGTGCGTCGGCGCGCGATACGCCCGCAAGGTTGAAGATATGGGCGCGGATATCGTCACTGTCGTGGGATATGAAAACGGGGGCGCTACCGGTAAGCTCGATATTGGCACCCTGGTCCTGGTGCCGACGGTGGTGGATGCCGTCAACGTGCCGGTGATCGGCGGCGGCGGGGTTTCAGACGGCCGCGGACTGGCGGCGGTCATGTCACTGGGCGCGGAAGCCGCGATTATGGGCACCCGGCTTTTGATCACCAGGGAGTCTCCGATCCATGACAAAATCAAGCAGGAGCTGGTCAACGCCAGTGAACTCGATACCATGCTGATCATGCGCTCCTTAAACGCCACCCACCGCGTACTGGCCAATAAAGCGGCCAAGGACTGCCTCGCGCTTGAAGACAAGAACGCGGACTTTATGGAAATCTACGAGGTGATCAAGGGCGAGAATGCCAAAGAGATGTATGATGAGGGCAATATTGACGCCGGTATTCTGGCTTGCGGTCAGGGGGTTGGGCTGGCCCATGATATTCCTACCCTGAAGGAGCTGTTTGACCGGATCGTCAAGGAGGCGGATGACGCCTTCTTGATTCGCAAACCGGCTGTTCAATGATTAATTTTATAAAAATTGATGAGGATTAAAATTGATAGTCTCGTAAAAAGCGATTTATTGCGCTGGCGCCCCATTTTTGCCGAAAGTAACTCTGAAAAGCGTCCGCATTGTCATTTCGAGCGGTAGCGAGAAATCTTTAACAATCAAGATTCCTCGTCACTTTCGTTTCTCGGAATGACAGCAGCGGAAGCTTCTAAGATAATATTAAATATTGTCGAGTTCCTTGGAAGTCAGTTTAGAGATGGCAAAGTAAAAAGTTCAAGCTCCGTTTAAGATTCGGGGTGCGCAAAATCCCGTGGAATGCAGCCTACTTAGCTGTACGTGAAATTCCGAGGGACGGAAGCGCAACACAGATATTGGACTTTTTACGAAGCCATCAAAATTTGAGCCTGACACAGATATTGGCGGAAAAGACGGTTTTCGTTCAGGCACTAACGATTAACCAAGAAAAAGGAGGGTATTGGGATGAAGCGGATTTTGCCGATAGTTATAGGATTCGCTATGGTTTTTGGGCTGAGCGTCAACGCCTTCGGCCATTGTGAAATCCCCTGCGGGATTTATGACGATCAGATGCGCATCGAAATGATCCGGGAGCACATCACCACCATTGAAAAATCCATGAAGATGATACAACACCTGCAGGGGGAGAAGCATCAGCATGCCAACCAGCTGACGCGGTGGATCGTTAACAAGGAGGAGCACGCAGACAAGCTCCAGCATATTGTGAGCCAGTATTTTATGACTCAGCGCGTCGGCCTTGATGCGGAAAAATATACGGAAAAAGTATCTTTGCTGCATCATATGCTGATATTTGCGATGAAATGCAAGCAGACCACTGATCTTGACAATGTGGAAAAGCTAAGAAAGCTGGTGGATCAATTCGAATCCCTGTATTTTGAAAAAGAAAAGAAAAAAACAGGCGAATCATGATCTTTTCTAGGGTCTGCCGGTGCTGTCTGTGCGTTTTTGTGATATGCTGCGGTTTATCTGCGGGATGCGATTCAACCACAATAGGGGCTGAGGCCATGACTGACGATAGATACGCCCAGGAACGCGAACAGATGGTTCAAAAACAGCTCAAACGGCGGGGGATCTCTGATGAACGGGTGCTATCGGCATTCCGCAGGGTAAAACGCCACCTGTTTGTTCCGCAAAACTACCTGGATCTCGCCTATTCCGATCAGCCGCTGCCCATTGGCCACAACCAGACCATCTCGCAGCCATACATCGTCGCTTTCATGACAGAAACCCTGGATCTGAAGGAGACGGACAGAGTCCTCGAGGTGGGTACCGGCTCCGGATACCAGGCGGCCATTCTGGCGCAAATCTGCCAGGAGGTCTATACCATAGAAATAATCCCCGAGCTGGGCCGATCCGCCCGAAAATTGTTGGCAGACAGGGGCTATACCAACGTCCATGTAAGGATCGGCGACGGTTACAAAGGGTGGGCCGAGCATGCGCCCTATGATGCGATTATTGTAACCTGTTCGCCGACCCATGTTCCCGAGCCCTTGGGCAAGCAGCTGGCGGAAGAGGGCTGCATGATTATTCCTGTAGGCAAAAAATTCGCCCAGGAGCTCATCCGGCTGAGAAAAAAAGAGGGGGAGCTGGTCGAAGAGTCCGTTTTGCCGGTTCGGTTTGTGCCCATGGTCAATGACGGCGGCAAACGATACTGATTCCGGCGTCAATCGGGGCAGAGAACCATGCCGGTGCGGGCGGGCAGGTAAAGGCTCAGCACCTGCCGATCGGGTGATTTCCCGTCCGGTGTCAAGGTGAGGTGGATCTGTTCTGGGGCCAGCCGGTTGTGGCCGCCGAAATCCGGACGATCCGTGTCCAGGATCATCCGGTAGGCGCCGGCCGGACAGTCTATCGGGTAGTGTTCGTATGAATGGGCCGGATGAAAGTTGAAGGCGAACAGAAGCCTGTCGCGCCGGAAGGCCAGGATTTTATTCTTGTCGTGTTCATGGAGGCGTTCGGCGGCCGGCGTATCCAGCAGGCCGTAGGCTTTTGCCAGCCCAATCATTTCCCGGTCAAAAACGGCCAGTTGATGAAATTTCAATGACGGGTCATCGGCCAGGTGCCATTGGCGGCGGGCATACCGGTAGCTCCAGTTATTTCCCGCCCGGGGAAAATCGATCCATTCCGGATGCCCGAACTCGTTTCCCATAAAATTCAAGTATCCGCTGCCGGCCGTGGCCAGGGTAATCAACCGGATCATTTTATGGAGCGCCATGCCGCGGTCGACCCGCAGGTGCTCATCGTCCACATGCATATGATGATACATGTCCGCGCCGATGAGCCTGAAGATCAGGGTCTGATCCCCCACCAGGGCCTGATCATGGGATTCCGCGTAGCTGATGGTCCGCTCATCCGGCCGGCGGTTGTTTAGCTCATACCACAGCTGACCCAGGGGCCACGCCTCATCCGCTGTATCCTTGGTCAGCTTGATCCAGAAATCCGGTATGCCCATGGCAAACCGGTAGTCAAACCCGTAGCCGCCGTCTGCCAGCGCTACGCCGAGACCCGGCATGCCGCTTATGTCTTCAGCCACCGTAACGGCATGCGGATTGACCGAGTGTATCACCTCGTTGGCCAGGGCGGGGTAGACAAGGGCCTGTTCATCAATATTTTCGGTGAAATAGTCGTCGTAGGAGGTAAACGCCTTTTCGAGTCCATGGTCCAGATAGAGCATGCTGGTAATACCGTCAAACCGAAATCCGTCAAACCGGTATTCATCCAGCCAAAACCGGCAGTTGGACAACAGAAAATGCAGCACCTGGATTTTTCCGTAGTCAAAGCACCGGGAATCCCATGCCGGATGCCACCCCCGGCCGCCTGAGTGAAAATACTGGTAATCCGTTCCGTCAAACCGGCTCAAGCCTTCCACTTCATTGGAAACCGCATGGGAGTGGACGATATCCATGAGTACCAGAAGGCCGGCATCGTGTATGGCATCGATCAGGGCTTTTAACTCGTCCGGGGTGCCGAAACGCGATGAGGCGGCAAAGAAGCTGGATACCTGATATCCGAACGATCCGTAGTAGGGATGCTCCTGGATAGCCATGAGCTGGATGGCGTTGTATCCGGCATCAACTATCCTGGGCAGGACGTTTTCCCTGAACTCTGTGTAGGTTCCGATGCCCTCGTATTCCTGGGCCATTCCGATATGGGCCTCGTAAATCAGCAGATCATTGAAATCCCGGGAGCGTGCTGGATGGCGCCACTGATACGGCTGTTCCGGGGCCCATACCTGGGCATTAAAAATAAGTGTTTCCGGGTCCTGCACCACCCGGCGGGCATAGGCCGGGATACGGTCGCCGCTGCCGCCTTCCCAGTATATCCGCAGGCGGTACAAGTCTTTGTGAAAAAGGACGTCGGGCGAGAGCCGGATCTCCCATATGCCGTCCGTTCCGGTATTCTCAAGGGCGAATGTCGGAAGCTCCCGCCAATCAGACATATCGCCGATCAGATAGATCGAGTCCGCATTGGGCGCCCATTCCCGGAAAATCCATTGGTTGTCCCGGAAATGAAGCCCGAAAAACTCGTGGCCGGCGGCAAAATCGGCAAGGGACATCCGGTTGCCGGTTAACCACTGCCGGGTCTGAAGGATTTTTTCAAGGCGCCGTTCAATATCGGATTGGTATGATTCGAGGTAGGGGTCGATATTTAATAGACGGTTCAGCCGTTCACGAATTCGTTCGCTCTCTGTTGTTTTGGTCATCATCGATTAATCAATCAAAGGCCTTTCCAGCATGCGTTCATAGAGGTCAATGTATTGCCGGGCGGTGACGTCATGGTTGAATGTCTGGCGGGCATGTTTCATCACCCGCTTGATATGGGCCTGGCGTCGGTCGATGGGCAGCCCATAGAACGCCATGGCCTGCTGAATCGCCCAGAAAAGCCCGGCAGAATCATAGGTCTCAAACAAAAAGCCGTTTCCGGTTTCCTCCGCCGGATTCAGGTGCGTGATCGTATCATGGATGCCGCCGGTATCCCGGGCCACCGGGAGGGAGCCGTAGATCGGGGCAATCATCTGCGGCAGTCCGCAGGGCTCAAAAAGCGAGGGCATCAGGATAAAATCCGATCCGGCATAGGCCATCCGCGACAGTCGTTCGTCAAAGTCGCAGACCGCCACCCGGTCTTCAATGCCATGAAACGCCACGATATCCCGGAATACCTGTTTGAAGGCGCCGTTTGCCACAAATATGATTTCCAGTTGCTGGTCCCAGTAGGCGTCGATGGTTTTATAGAGAATTTCCGCCATCAGCTGGCACCCTTTCTGGGTGTTGTCCAGGCGGGAGGGCCAGAAAAAAAGCGGCGCGTTGTCATTTTCCACCAGCCCCAGGGATTTCTGGAGATAGCGTTTGTTCTGAATTTTGCCCACCGGGTGCTCATCCGGTCCGTACTGGCGGATCAGCACCCGGTCGGTCGTCGGATCGAAGCTGGCATCCGGGGAGTTCAAAATCCCAGTGGCACAGTCCGCATCCCATTTATTCGTGAGCTCCGCCCGAAGCGAGGGAAAAACAAAGTTGTGGTACCCGTCGACGATCTCCTTCAAAAATGTGGGGCTTACGGTATTTACAAAATGGGCGGCAAACACCCCGCTGGTCAAAAAATCCACTTGATTGCCTTCGCGGGTGGTTTCGTATTCTTCCGCCATGTTGTCGTAATACAAATGGTTCCAGAAATAGGCGGCGTCAATGCCCCGATCCTCGATGTGGGAGAGGGTGGTTTTAACCGTATGAATGTTATGCACGGTAAAAAGACAGGGGATTTCCATTTGACGCGACATGGCCGGTATCAGCGCCGTCATCCAGTCATTGCAGTGAATCAGATCGGGCTTTACCCAGGGCACGATATGGTTCATGACTTCCCGGTGAAAAGCCAGGGAAATCCGCATGTTTTCCCATCCATAGCTCGAGTAGACCGTGTGCAGATAGAAAAAGGCCCGGTCCTCTGCCAGCTGGATGCGCTCATGGGGCATCTGGGTACGGATGATGTGGCGCTGTTTGCGAAGGATCGGATCCATCTGGTTATCAAACATGGCCCGATAGTCCGGCATCGCTACATGAACATCCGCCCCCTGATTGAACAATGCGCTGATCAGGGACGCGGAGACATCCGCCAACCCGCCGGCCTTGACGGCCATGGCGTTGGCCAGGTTGCCCATCCCTTCCGGCAAATAGGTGGTCTCCGGTGTGACAATCAGAATACGCGGATTTTTTTTGGAACTGGTCATTTTTTATTCTATTTCGCCCAGGCAATCATCCCTGGCGTATACTTAATGAGGTTGTCGCCCCGAGGGGTTACCCGCGCCGTCAATCCATAACGACCCGAAATCTCGCATGCCAGGGAGCATTCATATAAATAGTCGCCGTTTTGGAGGTCCTCCTTTACGCTCATTTCTTTTGCATGAATGTGTTCGAGCGTTTCCATATGGCGAAGCATTCCGTAACAGATTTCGACATCGACTTCATCCGGTGACAGATCCTCGAGATGCACTTTCACCGTTATCCTGAACTGGTCTCCGACCCGGAACGGCCCGTCGAGGTTTCTTACGGGACGTTCGATATAAACTTTATTCCAGTTATTCTTCAAATGGTTTTGGAGCCGCATTAAATTTTTGGCTTCAGCGGCTTTGTCTGAAATCAGCTCATTGAAACGTTTGGAAGCGGGGCGGTATGCGGTTTCCAGATAGTTGCCCAGCATGCTGTGGGAACAGAACTGGTGCATGGCCATTTTCATGGATCCCTTCATCATCTGTATCCAGTCAATCGGGATATCACCGTCCTTTCGGTTATAAAATTTTGGTATAACCTCATTTTCCAGCACATTATACAAGGCCTGGCTCTCCACCGCATCCTGGTATTCCCAATCCTCATACTCTTCGCCGCTACCGATCCGCCAGCCTCGGCAGGAATCAAAGCCTTCACACCACCAGCCATCCAGTATGCTGACATTCAGGACCCCGTTTACAGCCGCTTTTATCCCCGAGGTGCCGCAGGCCTCATAGGGTCGCCGCGGGGTGTTTAGCCAAATGTCACAGCCCTGGATCAAGTGCCGGGCAATGTATGGGCCATAATCCTCGAGAAAGATGAATCGGTGCCGGATGTCGGCCCGATGGGCAAAATCAATAAGACTCTGGATAACGCCCTTGCCCTCGTTGTCTTTTGGATGGGCTTTGCCGGACATTATAATCTGAATCGGCTGCTGCCGATTGGTAAGCATGGCCTCTAGCCGCTCCGGATCACGGAGCAGGAGATAGGCGCGTTTGTAAGTGGCAAACCGACGCGCAAAGCCTATGCTTAGAGCGTCATGGTCCAAAACCGCTGCGGCATCCTCCATTATGGATTTGGGAGCATTCCGGCGGCCGTATTGCTGCGTCATCAGTTGTCGGCATGTTCGTATAAGCCGGGCACGGCTCATTTCATGGGCCCGCCAGAGCTCTTCGTCATATATGTCGTCTATACGGTTAATTATATCCGGCTGGTGCCAGGTATGCAGATACCATTCCGGACCGAGGTAACGGTCAAAGAGCATGGCATTTTCAATGGAGATCCATGACGGGATATGGACCCCGTTGGTTATATGGCTGATGGGGACCTCATTCTCCGGGAGGCCGGACCAGATTTTATTCCACATTTTTCGGGCCGTGCGGCCATGGAGCTCACTGACGCCGTTGCAATATTCGGCGTTGCGCAATCCAAGGCCGAACATAGAGAACGGCGACTCTTCATCCGTTTGTTTGATCTGGCCCCATGAGATGATTTCATCAAGGGATACCCCGAGCTCTGATTCATAGGACTTGATAAAGGGCTTGACCATATCCAGTGGGAACTCGTCATGCCCGGCGGCCACCGGCGTATGGGTGGTGAAAACCATGGTTCGGGGAACGATCTCCCTGGCCGTCGCCAGGTCAATTTTATAATGCCGCATCAATTGGGCAATGCGTTCGAGCACCACAAACGCGCAGTGGCCCTCATTTAGATGGCAGGCGGCCGGTCGGATGCCGAGCGCCTCCAATGCCTTCATGCCGCCGATACCCAGGATGACCTCCTGGGCCAGGCGGTTTTTGGAGTCCGCCGTGTAAAGTTTGGACGTGATGTTCCGGTTCTCGGGGCTGTTCTCCTGAACGTTGGTGTCGAGCAGGTATAACGGGATGCGTCCCACCATGATCCGAAGCACCTGGGCGTGAATATCGCCGTCCGGTCCGGGCACCGAGATCTGGATCTCATTGCCGTTCTCATCCCGCGCCCGTTCAATGGGTAGTTGATACAGATCGGTTTCGGGATATTCCTCCTGCTGCCAGCCGTTCTGGTCAAGATACTGATGAAAGTACCCCATCCGGTAAAGCAGCCCCACCCCGATCAGCGGGACGCCGCGATCCGATGCCGCCTTGAGGTGGTCGCCGGCGAGCATCCCCAGACCGCCGGCAAACAGGGGCAGACTCTCATGGATACCATATTCCATTGAAAAATAGGCGATCGGATTTAAATCCTCCGCTATTTCCGGCGGCTTTTCCACCTGTTTTTCAAAAGCGGATTTTACCCGGTCAAGATGGGCCAGAAAGCTGTTGTCCTGGGCGATCGATTCGAGCTGTTTCTGGGGGATCTGGGAGAAAAAGAGGATCGGGTTGCGGCCCGCCTGGTTCCATAGTTTGGGGTCGATTCGCCGGAAGAGCTCTATGGTATCCAGGTTCCAGGACCACCACATGTTTCTGACCAGGGTTTCAACAAAGCGGGTCTGTTCGGGAACTTTCGGATATATTTGAAATGTCTGAATGTGTGTCATCATCATCACCGAAATGTTTGAGGTTCACGGTTTAAAACCTTAATGGCCTCGTAAAAAGCGGTTTATACAACAACCGCGGCATTTTAGCAGAAAAAAATTTTTCCCCTTATAACTTTCTTATCCTAAACCACGACCACGGAGTTTTCGCTGCTGGAAACACCGCTTGGCACGTATTTGTCCGCCTTCCCGTCGTTTATCCAGCGCTGTTGATTGATCAAATATCGAAACTGATATTCCCGGTTAACCGAAAAATCTAGAGTAACGGTAAATTCTCCGTTTTTCAATTTTTTCATGGGGGTTTTTTGGGTATCCCATTTATTGAATTCCCCTGCGATGTGGACCGTCTCGGCCCCCTCTGCAGCCTTTTTTGGCAGACGGAAGGTCACCTTACAGATCGGCCGCGTTTTCAGGTATTGTTTTCTTAGGCTCATCATTATGCTCCTTCTCATTATTTAGTTTTAACCATACCCTCAGCAGCTCGCTGACCCCCCATGCCTGGGCATCACAGCCCCGCTGCGTATGCGGATAGTCGCCGTCAAGGATTTCGGGGATTTGCCCCGCGCATCCGGCGTCCAAAAGAAGAATGCTGCTGGACAGCCAGGATAGCGCCGTATTTGCCGATGCTCCGCCATGAGCCAGGGCCCAGGCTTCACAGAACGAGGGGAATATCCAGGTCCAGGCCGTGCCATTGTGGTACGCCGGTTTTCGCCGGGTATCCTCATCTCCTGTATAGATGCCCTGATACGGATGAGAGGGATCATTTAACAGTTGTCCGTCGTGATAGATCGGCAGCGGCCGTTTAACCGGTCGGTCCGCCAGGCTTCGAATGGCGCCGGGGACCAGCAGTTCCATGCAGGCGTCAAGCATTGGATACAGGATTTTCTTGTCGGCAACAGCGCCAAGGGTGGCGGCAAAAATCTGGTTGGGCCGGAGGGCATCATCCGCTTCCGCCTGGATCGCCGATGTGTCGGCATCCGCATGCAGGCAGTCGGAAAGATATCCGCTTTTCGGAAAAAGGAATCGTTCTTCGATCGATCGCCTGGTTTTTTCGGCCATTGCCTGCCAGTCAGTCGATTGATTGTCTATCCGGGCCATCAGTTTCAAGGCAAAATGCCACAATGCCTGGATCTCGATCGGGTAGCCCTGGCGCGGGGAGCCGGCCGGATGATTGGTATCCATCCAGGTAAAGTGCGGCGGTGAATAAATCAGGCCGCTTTTTTTGTCCATGCGGATGCCGTTGGGGGTGCCGTTGGTATAGCCCTCCGCAATCGAGGCCATGACCTGGAAAACGGTGCGCCTGCCGCAGGATTTTCCCAGAAGCGCGTCACTGCCGCCGGCCTTCATCAGATCGTCGCATGCGACGAAAAACCACAACGGCGCATCCGAGGTATCCCTATTGCGGGCGTCATCGCCGCGGATCATGTTCGGCAGGGTGCCTTTTTCTTCAAATGCGGCAAACTGCATCAGGATGGCCTCCGCCTCGGCCAGATATCCGGCGGCAATCAGGCCCCGGCACGCAATCAGGGTATCCCGCCCCCAGTCGAGGAACCAGGGGTAGCCGGCAATAATCGTATGCAGCGAACCCCGTTGCACGATATAGGTTTTAAGCGCCCGCTTCAGTGCGGTCTCGATCGGTAAACCACCGGACGCAAGGGACGGGGGATCTGCCGGCCGCTCAGGCCGGTTTGCCATTTCCCGGGAGTTGGCATCCGCATTGACCGCTGCAACAAGATCGACTGTTTGATCGCCCATGAGACAGATGGAGAAGTAGCCCGGGCTGAAGAGGTCCGTGTGCGGGTCCATGCCGCGTTCGGCTTCAACCGGCAGATAGACCATATACTGCCATTCCGGCTCCCAGGTAAAATCGCCGTCCGAGCTTGAAACAGTAAGCCTGCGAGCCGCCTCTGGCAAAAATTCAAATCCGCTATCCTTTGTATGGCAGTTCTTTGGCCATTGGTGCTCCGGACCGAGATAGGCCTTGGTGTTGGCATGAAAATTCCGGTCGTCGATATCCGGGCGGATAATCAACCGGACCGGTTTATCATCCGGAAGCCGGTCGGATTGTTCGTCTGCCCTCAGACGTTTTGCCGTGACAATGATTCGGTTGCTGTCCGGGCCCATTTGTAATGTGAACGTTAAGGGGACATGCTGCCCCTGGCCGCAGGGTATGGTGAAATGCCATGTGCAGGCGGAGGTATTTTTGACCCGGAAGTTTTGCAGGCATTCGATGGCGATATCCTGTGAATAGCCCTGGAATACCAGCCATGCCCGGCACCGGACAAGCATCATCTGCCGGTCCTCCGGATAATCGGGGTTTAAATTTGCCGCAAGAAGGCCGTCATATTTGCTGTTGATTTGGGACCATGCCGAATGCACGCGTGTCATGGCCCCGCGGGCGTTGGCGCCAAGGAATTTATATGTCGATTGTTTGAGCATCCGCCGGGTAAATACCTGTCGGGCGGCCGCATTCTCAGATGACGCCAGATAGAGCAATCCAGATTCTGAATGTTCGCAGCCGTCCCCATTAAAAACGGAAAGCTTCAGCCATCGTCGGATATGGGTCTTATTCGCCGAGAGCGGCGGGAAAAGAACGAAGGACGAACCGTTCGTCTGATACAGACAATCGGCGATGGCGCATGTTCTTTCGCCTTCGTCGGCCTGGCGGACAATACGGGCGCGAAACGGTTGGGGGGCGGTTATCATCAGAAAATATCCCGGCGGAACCATGACCTGGCGGCGGCGGTCTGTCGGCCATTGCCATCGGATGATGCGATGTTCGCTGCCGAAAGGATTCAGCCGCCGGCAGAATGAGACCGGATCGGCGGCCAGGTCGGCTGCCGCGGCATCCGGGTCGAAATCGCCCAGATGCGTGGTTCCATAATATGCCCGGAAAACTTCAAGGGCGGCCGCCCGAAGGCGCTGATGGGCAATCCGTTCCGGCAGTCCGGGGGCTTTGTCGAAAACGCCGCCTTCTTCTTTAGCGCACAGGCAGTAAACCGCCCCGGGCTGAAGGATGGCCGCATATGAACGCTCATTTACGGCATCCACATGGATCGTTTGCTCCGAGAGCAGATCCGTGTAGAGCGTTGACCGGATTCCCGCATCATCGGGGTGCCAATGAATTTTTGTCTGGTTTTCGCAGTCCAGGTTGACCAGTATCAGCAGCCGTTTGCCGGAGGGGGGGTGATGCCTGAGAAAGACAAGGGCGTTTCCCCCGCCGGTCTGAATCATCCGGATATCGGTCTGGTCGAAAAAAGCCGGATGGGTTTGCAGCAGGCGGTTTATTCGGCTGATTCGCGCTACCTGGTTTTTCTTGCTTCCCCAATTCAGGGAACCGGCATCATGGACATTGATTTTCTCGGCCGCAAACCACTCCACGCCGTTGGCAAACCCGAAGCCGCCCTGAGGGGCGCATAGGGCGCAGAGCGCCGTTCGCATGGCGGCGTAGCGGGTCGACGTGGCTGCCAGCCGATTGTTGTCATGGGTCTCGGCGTAGTGAATCATAAGGCCGTCTTCAGTGGAAATGCGCATGGGCTCCGGCAGATAGTGCTCGATCTGGTTGCGGTCATAATTTTGGAAAAGTTCGGAATAGGCCCAGTCAAAGCCGGCTTTGTTCAAAATATCGCGGGTAACGGAGATTTTCCCCCCCAGCCCTTCGAGGAAGAAAATAGTTTCCGGGTATTGGTCTCGCACGATGGATACAATATACATCCATGCCCAGAGCGGAATCATATAACCGGCGTCGCATCGAAATCCGTCCACACCGCGTCGACACCATGTCAGAAACACCTCCCCCATGTATTGCCACAAATCCTTATTCCGATAATCCAGCCGTGCCAGGTCGGCCCAGGTGACGCCCCAGGCACCGGGGGCCTCAATGTTTCCCGCTTCATCCCGGGCCAGCCATTCGGGATGGGTCTCGTGGAGTTCCGCCGCCCAACCCGTATGGTTCGGTGCAATATCAAGTATGAGTTTGCCCCCTCTGGCATGAACCGCATCCACCAGTTCGATAAACTGTTCAAGCGGCGTCGCCATAGGATCGAACCGGGCAAGGGCCGGATCAATACCTGTGAAATCAAGCGATGCATACGGGCTGCCAAATCGTCCCATTCGTCCATAGGTGGTGGGCGTCGGATTGATTGGAAGCAGTTGAATGATCCGGCATCCCAAGTGGCCGATGATGAAATCAAGCTCGGCGATCAGATCCCGGAATGTCCCGGAAGGCGGGATGACCGTATAACCTGATTCATCCAGTCCTTTGATGTCATCGTCTCTTTGACCGGGCATCTCAAACGAGCCGTCTTTGTTTGGCCCAAATTGGCGGACAAACGCGTTATATATAGTATTGGCGCAACAGGTATCCGTGGGCTCCACATTGACTTTTACATTATCGCCCGGGGGCCATATGGGGGTGAACCGATCGGTAGGCAGAAAAAGGCATTTGGCCTCAAAATGCCCGACGTCACAAAGCCCGAGTTTCAGTTGGAATCGCCTCCCGTCGATCGACGGCATCGGGATGTCATACCAGTCCCGGCCCAGCAGGGGTTCCTCATGGGTGATCGCCCGGGTGATCTCACGGCGGATGGTTTTGATATGGCCGAGGTTGGTTCTGAGCCATGCCCGGCCGGGCCATTCATCAGGCAGGGTCAATGTAAAAGTAATCGTATCGCCGCGGGTCTTCAGCAGATGGCGCGCCGGTTCGGGATCCTGTTTCAGAGCATTGTCGGTCATGGGCTTAAGTCAGTTTAAAGGATTGTCCAAACTTGTAAAAATCAAACATACCCGTCCACCTGAAGGAAAAATATTCCCTAAATTGAGCGTTTCAATTTTTTGTAGGTTTAATTTTTATCTTATTTTCAGGATATTGAATTATTTTTTGATCAAAAAATTTGAAACCCTCCGGGATTTCCAATTTCACCGCATCTACTGCGTCAAATGATGTCTCGCATAGACAACTATCGCTCGAGATCATTTTCCTTGTATCTGCGGTAAACTTGAAAATCGCTCAATTTAGGTATTGATTGATGTTTGTTGATAAGGATGAAAATGTCGCTACCGCCTATTTACTTATACGCCGATTCGTATTAGTCTGTCTATCAATATCATAATCGTGCTGTTGAATTATTCAAGCGATATAGGGAAAGGAAGGGCATATGGATTTTCTGGTGATTGGCGGTGATGCGGCAGGGATGAGCGCAGCCAGCCGGGCGAAAAGAAACCAACCGGATATGAATGTGACCGTTCTGGAACAGACAATGGATGTCTCCTACAGCGCCTGTGGGATGCCCTACAATATTTCCGATCCAAACCGGGATATTGACGATCTGGTCGTCAGGCAGGCCCAGGTTTTCCGGGACAAGCAGGGCATCAATCTTTTGACCGGTTACCGGGCCCGATCCATTGATCCGGAGGCACAGACGGTTAAGGCGGTTGACTATTCGGGAAAAGAGGCGACGTTTCAATACGATTATTTATTGATTGCCACCGGCGCCTCCCCCATTATGCCGGATATTGAAGGCATCGATAGTAGCGGGGTGCTGCCGCTAAAGGGCCTTTCCGACGGAAGAAATATCAAGGCCTACCTGAGACAAAATGATGTGCGTCAGGCGGTACTCGTGGGCATGGGCTATATCGGCCTTGAAATGTCCGAATCCCTGAGAGAAAGGGGAATCGAAGTCGTCGGCACGACCCGGGGGTTCATGAGAAACTACGATGAACAGATCGCCGGGGTCGTCAAGGAAACCCTGGCGGCGCATGATGTCTCCCTGTATACGGATCATACGGTTGAAAAGATAGAAAAAAACGGGAAAAATCTCTCGGTAGTCTGTAAAGACAAACGGCTGGAAGCGGATATGGTAGTCATGGGCCTCGGTGTCCGGCCGAACAGTGAAATCGCCGCTGATGCAGGCATCAAGCTGGGGCCCAAGGATTCCATAGCGGTCGATAGGAAGGTCGAGACTTCTTTGCCGGAGATTTTTTCCGCAGGCGACTGTGCGGATGCCTACCATGTCGTCACCGGAGAGAAGGTATATATTCCGCTTGCTTTGGTGGCAAACCGGGCAGGCTGGACGGCGGCGGATCGTATCTGCGGCAAAAACGTTTATCTTCAGGGAATTGCCGGTTCGGCCGTATTCAAGGTTTTTGAGCTCGAGGTTGCCAGAACGGGCCTTAGCGTGAAACAGGCGGAGGAAGCCGGTTTTGATCCGGCATCCGTGACGATCAAGGCCAGGTCCAGGGCGCACGCGCATCCCGGCGCTACCAGTATTTGGGTTCATATGGTGGGGGACAGGGAATCCGGCCGTCTTCTGGGAACCCAGATGGTGGGCAAAGAAGGCGTGGCCCATCGTATAAAGGGGCCGACCGTCGCCCTGCATGCACATATGACGGTTCAGGACTTCAGCCAGACGGACCTGGCCTATGCACCGCCTTTCAGCCCGGTGTGGGATCCAATGCTGACGGCGGCCAATCAGTTGGTCAAGCGTCTTTGATGATGGCATCTAAGTGAATTCAAGGTTTAAGGTGTAAGGTACAGGGTTCAAAGTTGACAATTTCGTAAAAAGCGATTTATTGCGCTGGCGCGCCATTTTTGCAGAAAAGTAACGCAAAAAAACATCCGCATTGTCATTTCGGGCGGCAGCGAGTTTTGTCATTTCGAGCGGCAGCGAGAAATCTTTAACAAACAAGATTCCTCGTCGCTTTTGCTCCTCGGAATGACAGAGAGCTAAGCTTCTGGAATATTAATATATATTTTCAAGTTACTTAGAAGTAATCCTTCCGGGCCGGCTGACCGGGGGGGAGATACCGCTAGGTCGGGAGTCTATTTTTGAAGTGCACGGTATGCAAGGATCCCGCTTTTATAAAGATCCCGCGGCACAACGCCGCATTCTGCGAAACGCATTTTCACGAGCATGTGCTGCGGCAGGTAAGCCGGACGGTTAAGAACTATCGGATGTTTGAAAACCATGGGCCCATACTGGTCGGCGTTTCCGGGGGCAAGGACAGCATGGGCGCCTGGAAGATACTGAGCGAGCTGGGCTATCATGTCATCGCGGTTCATATTAACAATGGTTTCGGCGCGTATTCCAGGGAATCCGAAGAAAAGGTGCGCAGATTTTCGGATCAGCAGCAGCTGCCGGTCCATGTTTATACGTTCAAAGCCCTTATGGGCTGTGAATTTGATGAGGCCTGCCGGCTTTCCGGGAAACCGCCGTGCTCCCTATGCGGGACGGTCAAGCGGTATTTTTTGAACCGGCTGGCTTTGGATCACGGCTGTAATACGCTGGCAACCGGACATAACCTGGATGACGAGAACGCCGCCTTATTCAGCAACGTGCTTCACTGGTATATCGGGTACATGTTTCGTCAATCGCCTGTCCTGCCTGCTGAGAAAGGTATGGCGGCCCGTGTTAAACCGCTTGTGATGATGACCGACCGGGAGATGCAGAAGTTTATCGAAATGCATCAAATCGAGGCGCCCAAAAGCGTCTGTCCGCATTCAAAGGGCGCCACAAGCCCTGTATACAAGGATACGTTCAATTCCCTGGCCGCCCGGATGCCGGGCATAAAAGCGGAATTCTACTTCGGGTTTTTAAGGACCTTCAAGGATCAGCTGCCGTTGCCCGAACACAGGGAATCGGAGGCAGAGCCGGTCAACCGGTGCCCGATATGCGGGTATAAAACCATAAAGCCGGACAAGTGTTTCATCTGTGATCTTAAAGAAAGAATTGCGGCCGAAAAGGAAGCGGGCAAACTTTGAAAGGGCGTATCGGGCTTGACAGTTTCAGATAGTAAAAACGGCGACGACAGTGATCGGCTTGAAAAGTTAAGGGCGGCGATCGACGGAATTGATGAACAGATCGTCTCTTTGTTGGCAAAACGCCAGCGGGAGGTCAAACGGGTGACGGAAATAAAGAAGGCCCGGAACCTGCCGGTCTATCATCCGTCAAGGGAAGAGGACCTTATTTCCAGTCGCCGATCGCAGGGGGCCTCCGCCGGGCTCGAACCCTGTTTTGTCGAGGAACTCTACCGGCTTATTCTAAGGCAGTCCCGGGTCGAGCAGACGCAGCGGATCGGCAGCAAGGCGGTCTTGCCGGGGGGCGTGATCCTTATCGTCGGCGGCAGGGGGGAGATGGGCCGGTATTTCGAAAGCAGATTTGCCGAGGCCGGCTACCAGGTCCGTATTCTCGACAAGTCCGATTGGCATGATGCCAGGCGGCTGTGCGCCGGTATCCATGCCGCCCTGATCAGTGTTCCGATTGATCAGACGAATCCCATTATCGCTCAGCTTGCCCCGTACCTGCCGAAGGGTGCCGTGCTGGCCGATATTACCAGCATCAAGGCCTCCCCCTTATCGGTCATGCTTAAAGCGCATGAGGGGCCTGTGATCGGGCTTCATCCGTTGTTCGGCCCTACGACATCCTCTCTTGACAAGCAGATAGTCGTGGCTACTCCCGGCAGGCATCTTGCCGAATGCCAGTGGCTGCTGGATCAGTTTACGGCATGGGGCAGTGTCGTACTAACTGCCGATGCCCGTGAACATGACGAGATGATGGATATCGTCCAGGCGCTGCGCCACTTCGCCTCTTTTGCCTTCGGACGGTTTTTATACCGCAAAAAAATCAATCTTGAGCGGACCCTTGATTTTACAAGCCCTATATACCGGTTGGAGCTTGGCATGGTGGGCCGCCTGTTTGCCCAGGATCCGTCGCTTTACTGCGAAATTATTTTCGCCTCAAAACAACGGCGGGATTTGCTGAAGCAATACATCCAATCCCTGCAGGACAGCCTGGATATGCTGCAAGCAAACGACAAGGAACGGTTTCTGGAGGAGTTTGGAAAAATCGCCGAGTGGTTTGGCCCGTTCAGCGATCAGGCCATGCGGGAGACCACGTTTATTATCGATAGGTTGATCGAGCGGTTCTAAGGCGTCTGGGAAAACGCATCAAACGGATGCCAACGGGTAATAACACGGGTAATCGGCTTATCCTCGCCGTCATGGTGGATCGTGTGCAGATAGGCGGCTTCTGATTCCGGTTTTTCCGGAAACGGCTGCGTAAATGCGGTGATCCGATCGCCAAAGACCGCATCCCCCTGATACTGAATCGAGATTTCATACGGCAGGCGGGATGCGGCAATATCGGCGGGCACGCTTTCCAGTGCCCAGATGACGTATACGGCGTTGTTCACATGCCGGTTAAAATCCAAATCATGCATCCTGACCAAAAAGGAGCGGCCATCGTCTTTTTCGGTCCGCTCAGGGATGGGGGTAAAATCGTTCTCAACCGGCTGCTGATGGCCGTTCATCAGCTGCTCCGGCATGTGGTATTTCAGACGCACGGGTTTTTTATTGTCCAGCCGCGTAAGAATCCAGGCGCTTTTTGCCGTAATAATGAGGTTTTCCGCCTTATCATGGACGTCAAACTGCCTGAGCTCATAGAGATTGTTCGCCGGGTAGCGCCATGTCTTGAATTGAAGATCTTCCTTCCATAACGGATACCGGTAGATATTTAAATGGTACCGGTATACCACCCATGCCAGGTTTTTCGGCAGCAGGTCGAGTGCGGAGACCCCCAGCTCGGCGCAGTGATCGCTGGCAATATCCTGGAAGTAGTTCAGTATCATGCCGGGCTTGAGCCGGCCTTCGATGCCGGTCTCTGCGTATCTGACGGCTAAATTGGTTTCGTAAAGCATGGCTTAGCGAGGGCCTCGTTAAACTTTGGAATGGCCAAACCGCCATGTGCCGGATGCCACCTCAAATTCCATGTCCTGGAAAATATTGGGATAGGCCTGCTTGCAGATCTCGGCGATTTGACCGGCCACGATACGGATTTCCTCTTCTGCCGCCGGTGAAGTCCGCATGGCGATGATATGCCGCCATGACCTGAGATTGCCGGTCACCAGGATGGAGGTGCCGAGTCCGATGGGGGCCAGACGCCGGAACATGGAGGTCAGATGCTTCTTCTCAGTGAAATCGGGTGAGTCATGGATGCCAAAAATTTCTGCCAGCTCTTTCTGGGTGTTTTCCAGAAAGTCAATAACGGCGTCAAATTTTTCCTTGGCCTTCGGATTATTTCTGGCGGCCTCCGGGACCCAGAAGGAGAGGTCATCTAAGCGGACATATCGGAGGCTTTCCTGGCTGTAGGCCATTCCGGCCCGGTGCCTGACCAGTTCATGGGTGAATACGCGGGAGACGTTTCGGCAGATGAAGGTCATATTTACATGCTCAAGAAGGGAGCCATGGCCGCTTTTCAAAACGTTTCCAATATATCGCTCATTGCCGTGCCGGACCTGGGTGACGTTGGGGTTGGTCGCCTCCGGCTTTGAAGGGTCATAGGGCTGCCAGCTGCGGTAACACATCCGGCCGGCGGCTTCGACCAGGTTTTCTCCGTCGGATACCTCGGCATCCGGCTGCCAATCCGGATTTCCGATATCATTCAAATAGTCTTCAAGACCCTCGCGGACCAACTGGGTTTTTGCGATCAGGTAGACTTTGGGTTGTTCTATGCTTTTCATGGATGCTCCTTTTTTTGTTTCCAGTTTGCCCGGTTAAGGCTGATGGCTTGCTACGAGATTGTCAAGGCTCAGAATGAATACGACAGGTTTATGGATCCGAATTCCTGGGCGTCGTCCTGCTCTTCAAACTGTTCGGTTCTGACTACGTAGGCCATGCAGAGTTTGGCCCTTCCCATGATAAATCCCAGACCGGCGATATAATCGGCGACCAACGGCTCTTTGTCCACATCATGGCTGTCGGAAAAGGTGTTGCCATCGAGAAAGATATCCCTTAATACGGCTTTGCCGTTCACAGAGAAAAACATATGGGCGCCGAAGCACCTATCCGTTGTAAGTCTTGGGTCGCGGGCGTCAAAGGCGGCATTAAACGCGCTTGCCGGTCGGATCGGGAAATTTCCGAAATCGTTGGGCATGTTCCAGCCAAACCGAAGCGTAAACCCCAGGTTGTAGAATGTCATGGCGTTGCCAAGGGCGCCGCCGGTATTTATGATGCCGTCATAGCCGAGGCCTCGGCCGATACCGGATTCAAAAATTTTTTTCTTGTGGCTGTAGACGACGCCGAGCACGGCCTCATTGTCCAGCTGATTGTCCCAGCCCTCCGGATCCTCGTCGTTGAACACGCTATGTACGGCCTCCTGGCATTCTTCGGCATAGGATTCCGGCCCCACGATACCGAGGTGCATTTCCACCGTGTCCATATGCTTTAGCCTTCGATTGTGAAAGCCGATGCTGACGTATGTGATCCCCGCATAGGGGCGATCATCCTCGATCAGTTCCTCCTTGTCGATATCTTCGGGCGTATAGATGTTCTGTCCGATTGAATAGGTGATATTGTTTCGGGTCTGCGCGTCATGTTTGAACGGCAGTTTTTTTATGATCGGATACAGCCATCGATGGGGTATCGCCTTTGGGGGATAGTCCTTATGGACCGGTGAGCTCCAGGTCAGCTTCAATCCGTTGGTGTATTCCATATCCTGTCCGACAAAGACATCGTTTTCAAGGTACAGGGTGATGGTGCTCAGGTCTTTTTCGGTTTTTTCCTCCTCCGGCATTTCTTTCGGCGTCAGCATACGGAGCTCGTCTTTTGTTCGAGAGTCGAGTTGGATCGGTGGCTCCTGGCCAAGCAATGTTTCCGGTGCCAGAACGGCCGCGATCAGCAATAAAAGCAGGCCGATCCGGATCTGGAAGATGGGTGAAAAGCGAGCCCTGGGTTTTTGGGTTGGACTAGAACGATGCATATCTCTTATCCCTGTCATGTTGTGTAATCAGACGTATTTTCAGGCATAGGTGACTCATCCTTATATCTCTTACCGAACCAGGTTTTAATTACCGCATGAACAAGCGTCGCCAGGGGGATGGCAAAAAACAGGCCCCAGAGCCCCCACAAACCGCCGAATACAAGGACGGCGACGATAATCGCCACGGGGTGCAGATTGACCACCTCAGAGAGCAGCAGCGGGACCAGGATATTGCCATCAACCAGCTGGATGATCCCATAGGCGATCATCGTGTACATGAAATTCGGCCCGATCCCCCACTGGAAAAACGCCATCAAGGCGACGGGCAGCGTCATCACCGTGGCCCCGATATAGGGGACAAGAACCGAGAGGCCGACAAAAAACGAGAGCAGCATGGCGAAATTCAAACCCAGAATTACAAAAATAACATAGGTGGCGCTCCATACAATAATAATTTCCCAAAGTTTGCCGCGGATAAAATTGGCGACCTGCAAGTTGACCTCGTTCCATACTTCAGTGGCAAGGTCCCGATTCTTCGGAAGGAATCCCTTGCCCCACTGGATGATCAGCTCCTTGTCCTTCAGGAAAAACAGGACCAGGAAGGGCACCAGCACCAGATAGACCAGAATGGTGATCAAATTTTTTACCGAGGCGACGGAATATACCAGTGCGCTCTGGCCCAGCCGGGTCAACTCCGATTTCAAAAAATCAATAATCTGCTGAACCTGGGATTCGGAGACCAGCTCCGGATATTTGTGCGGCAGCTGCATGAGCTCTTCCTGGCCGTTGGCAATCATTGCCGGCAGATCCTGAATGAGCTGCGCGATTTGTCGGGACAGAAGCGGCAAAAGGCCGATCACAAGGAGCAGGAGGCAGAAGACGAAGACGGTAAAAGTCAGGTAAACCGAAATATTTCTGGGCACTTTCAACCACTGAAGCCGATTAACCGCGCCCTCCAGCAGGTAGGCGATTACCAGCCCTGCAAAAACCGGCTTTAACATATCGCCGAGAAGAATGATCAATAAAAAGCCGACAATCAGAAACACCCAGAGAATGACAATCTGGGGATCTGAAAAATGGCTTTTAAACCATTCCCTGAACATGTTAAGCATAGCTAATGTTTATAACCATCAAATGTGATCATCAAGCCATCCAGTCAGGTCGCCTAATACCTGCTCCCGTTTTTCCCCCAGTTCGTTGTAAATTTCATGATACAAGTGATCATAGAAATAAAAGGTCTTGTCCGTAAGGGTAAGGCTGTCAAAGAATTTACGGGATGCCTCGGCGTCTACCAGGTGATCATCACCGGCGGCCTGCATCAGAATCGGCATTTGAATCGACGAGGCGGAGCGGATGGTATCCGCCATGGCGTCCAAATACTCCGTAAACCACCGGGCCGTCACCCATGGATGCACCAGCGGATCATTGTCATAATCCGTTACCACGGCGCTGTCGTGGCTTAGAAAGCCGGAGTCGAGCGCATTGTTTAGTGCCAGTCCCGGCCATATTTTAGACATGAGTCTGCCGATGGCCCCTTTTATCCGCGGAATGCCATCAGCCGGCGCCAGTCCCGGGGATGAGGCGATCAGGCCGTCAATCATGCGGGGATGGTTTTCCGCGTAATTTAACACGATCAGTCCGCCCATGCTGTGGCCCAGGAGGAAAAATTTCGTGTTTTCGGCCATTCCCTGGCGGACAATTTTTATCATCTGGTGCAGGTCTTCAATATACTGATCAAATGCGTTGACATGGCCCCGTTTGCCGCCGCTTTGCCCATGGCCCCGGTGGTCTAAGGCCCATACGGAAAGCCCCGTATCCAGCAGTTTTTCCATAACATGGGAATAACGGCCGGAATGTTCGCCAAGGCCGTGCGCGATTAAAATTCGGCCGCGTTCTTCCGCCGACGGGATATAGCGATAAAAAATCGGCTCATCCCCCGAACCCTGGAATGAATCGTTCGATTCTGAATCAATCGTCATATTCGTCTCCTGCTATTGGTCAACATTGTCGATAGGGGCGGGTAAAAGCCGTATCCGCACCCCTGTTTTCCATAGTTGCCGTTGAATCGGGGGATTAAATCCCTATCTTCGATAAAAAGGTGCATATGGAATTAACCGTCTGGACGAGTCGGGGATGAGAGGCCTCAAATTCCTGGACAGACGAGGATAAACCGTCGAGGGCGATTTGAAACAGCTTCGGATTGATCTCTTCCCGTGTGGACTCATGCGCGGCCGCCTTGGTAAACTCTTTAACACTTTGGGCTTTTTCATGATCGGTCCTGTTGAGCTCATTGACTTCGCTGTTGAGCTGCTGCAACAGCTCAAAATATTCGGATTTTTTTTCCTCGGGGATATTCGGGGACTGCTTGATTTTGGTCTCTATCTTTGTCAGGGTATTCTTCAGCACTTTTGATCCTTTTTTTATGTAAACGAATCGTTGACAATATCGTAAAAGGTCGATTTTGGGATGGCAAAGTAAAAAGTTCAAGATCAAGGTGCACAAAATCCCGAGGAATGCAGCGTACTTAGCTGTACGTGAAATTCCGGGGGACGGAAGCGCCACACAGATATTGGACTTCTTACGAAACCATCAATCGTTTTCTTTTACCAAACGATTCGATAAAGATCAAATGCTTAAAGCTATACCTGCTTGACGTTTTCGTAAAGAATTAACGATCGGAGCTGGTGTCATGAATCCGTGTGAAGATTGCCCAATTGAAGATAAACTCTATGAGTGCTGCGGCAGGCATCCGGAGACAGGTGAGGTCTCAAAACTGACGCTCAATGATGGCCGCGTCGTAAGCGCCTGTCCCCATCTGTCGCCGAACGGCACCTGTCTTATTTATGAGTCCAGGCCGTACGGATGCCGAATGTATTTTTGTGATCGGTATTTTCTCCAGACAAAAATCGGGCAGGGATATGCGCTTTTTCTGTCCGAGTGGGGCCTTGATGCGTCAGCATCGGATTGATTAACCTAAATTGGAAATCCCGGAGGGTTTCAAATTTTTTGATTTAAAAAAATGATCCAATATCCTAAAAATAAAATAAAAATTAAACCTTCAAAAAATTGAAACGCTCAATTTAGGATTAAGTCGAAATCGGCACTTTCACGTCCAGATAATTGATAATTTCGGTCGCAGGGGAAATATTAAGTCCCAGCATCGACTGGATCAGGCATCCGTCGAGGGCCGCAATAATCAGTGTTGATAGAACCGTGTATTCAGAGCTCTCCAGGTCTATTTTGGAGAATCCTTCACGGATAGTGGCGTTCCATTCCCCGTATTTTTTGCGGAATCGTTCGGCGAGCTCCGTGTTGCCGTTTAATGCCTGCTGCAAAAGGTATAGGTGAAGCCTTCCCCGGGTCTCAGCGGCCATTATCCGTTCAAACAGGATGTTCAGAATATCCTTCCACTCGGTCGTCTCCCGGCTGTTTTCAATGATATCGAACAGGTTGCGGGAGATTTGGTTGATGTGGGTCTCGGTAATATCGAAAATCAGGTCATTTTTGGAGGCATAATAGTAATAAAGGCTGCCCTTGCTGATGCCGGCGGCCTCGGCGATGTCGTTCAGACTGGTTTTTTCGACGCCCTTGCGGGCAATCACCTGAGTGGCGGCCTCGACTATCTGTTGTCGTTTTTTTGCCTGTTTCGCGGCAATTTTTTCGTTCATCAGGGCGTATACCTATCTATCTATAACCTAAACTGAGCGTTTCAAATTTTGCCGCATCTACTTTGTCAGCGGATGTTTCGCATAGGCAACTATTGCTCGACATCATTTTCCTTGTATCTGCGGCAAACTTGAAAATCGCTCAGTTTAGGATAAAAAAACAGCGAGTCTGAAACAGAGAGGTGGGCAGGCCCGCTGTGTTGTGAATAGTTACGCTCGGTTCAGGATAGCCGCCAGATCGCCTAATCCTTCTTTTTCGAGCACCTTCGCCCTTGGTATGCCATCATCGTTTATGCCCCGGATTTCATAAAATTCAGAGCGCATACGTTCGATATCCGGCAAACTGCCGGCCGTGGGGCCGTCTTCCAGTTCGGTCATCAGACGTTCGGGGACCCGGTCATCTTCAGCCCGGGCGCCGAACAAATTGGACAGCCCGCGCTTGAGATACCATAAACGACGGCCGGCCTGCAGGACTTCGTCAAGGGTATAATCAAACCCGGTAATGGCGTTGACAATCGATATGGCCTGAGTCGCACTCAGGGGAACGGCTCCGAGATTACAAAAAATGGCGCAGCAGGAAAAGAACATGCCATAGTCCTGGCATGCGACATTCAACTGGGCCCTTCCTTCACTGCTGAATTCCTCGTAATCGGCCGAAAGCTCATCGATTTCGGGTATCATCTGGGAGCCGCCTTCAACGTTAAAGTCCAGGCTGGCCTCATGGCAAGCCCCCCGGGGGGAGACGGCATAGGCCAGGGCATAGCCATGCGCGCTTCTCGGGTCATGCATGGGGGCTTCCATTCCTTTAATGGTGGTCAGGTAATCCTTTGCATTGCCCCCGATTTTTTCCGCTGCCGCCGCACTGCCTTCGGCCAATATCGCGCCGAATCCCTCTTTTTTGCCTATTTTTTCCGTCATTGCGACAATGGCGTCGGCATCTCCCCATCTCAGCTCGATACCTTCGGTGTCGGATTCGTTGATCAGGCCGTTCTCGAAGCATTCAATGGCAAAGGCGATGGTCGACCCGCAGGTGATGGTGTCCATTCCATACCGGTTACAGAGATCGTTGGCCTTTGCAATCGATTCAATATTGGCGTTCAGGCACATGGAACCGAAGGTGGCAACCGTCTCATATTCCGGGGACGGGCCTTTCGCAATCCGATAGGGGCCATCCTTTATCTCCGCCTCTTTTTTGCACGCCACGCTGCATCCATAGCACGTCTTGTGGCCGGCATGAATTTTATCTTCGATCTCAGAGGGGCCGATATCATCAATTGCTTCCCATTCATTCATTTGCCAGTTTTTGATCGGGATATCGCCGGCAAGGCTGCCGACATCAATATGGGCCGGCGTGCCGCTGGCCCTTAAAGCGTCGATGAAAATGCTTTCTTCATAGACCGCTTTGAGCTCCTCCTTGATTTCGGCAAGTTTGCCGGGATCCGCGGCCTCAACTTTTCCGGTGCCGTTTACATAGATCGCCTTGAGATTCTTTGAGCCCCACACGGCCCCCATGCCGGCCCGGCCGGCGGCATGGCGCTTACTGTTGATAATCGAGGCGTATCTGATGAGATTCTCCCCGGCCGGTCCGATACAGAATACGGTCCCGGTTCTGCCGGTTTCCGATTTTAGCTCCGAGACCATCGCCCGGTCCGTCTCATAGATATCCTTTCCCCAATAGGCTTCGGCGTCTCTTAGTTCGACCGTGTCATTATTGATGAATAGATAGGATGGTTTTTGAGCCCTGCCCGTGATAACGATGCCGTCATAGCCGGCAAATTTCAGCCGGGCACCAAAAAACCCGCCGATATTGCTGTCGCCCCATACGCCGGTCAAGGGCGATTTTGTTGCAATCGTCCACCGGGCGGCGCCATCTAGCTTGAAGCCGGTGATCGGACCCGTCATCAGGACAAACGGGTTGTCTTCTGATAATGCGTCAATATCCGGGCTATCCTTGATGAGGTCAAAATAAATTCTGGCGCCAAGTCCCAAGCCACCGATATGTTTTCTTGCAAATGCCATATCCAGCGGCTTCTTTTCAACCGTACCGGAACTCAGGTCGACGTAGAGGATTTGGCCTGCATAACCGCCCATAATCTTTCCTCCTAGTGTATATTATACTGGCTATATCCGTTTTCTTCCAAATATTTCGGATACATCGCATATGAGGGCTTGATTGCCGGCAGGAGTTTAAGAATTTTGGGAATCGGCCCCTTGGCTACCATCTCCTTGCGGGTAAGCGCCTTGGTCAGGTTGACCTTGCCAAACCAGAATTTATGGGCGATGTCAGCGGTCATAGACATCTCAACGGTCGCCTTGGTTTCCGTATCATGGGGCCGGACATCGATTTTATCCCCGGAGCAGTCAACCACGATCACCAGGTCCGGATCCGTATAGTTGAACCGGATAATCAGGTTTGATTTGAGCAGCTTGTCTGCAATCTGCGGCGTCTCGGCCAACTGACGAAAAAAACCCCCCAAAACCTCTTCAAATTTTTCCGAGTTTTCAAAAAGACCCATAATGCCTCCCTTTCATTCAGATATTGGTTTGGATTGTTGAATCACTAGTAAGCCCTTTGGATAAAAGGCAGCAGTTCATCCGGATCGACCTCGCGGGGATTGTAAAAGGAGGTCCCATCATTTAGGGCGCCCTCTGCAATATCGGCCAGACCATCTTCGGGAACCCCCACTTCGCTTAACTTTAAGGGCAAAGCGCCCAGTTTATTGAGGTTTGCGGTGAGTTTTCGAACTGCCTCGATGGCTTTTCCCGCGGCCTCTTCTTCGGAGCCGCCTGAGACGTCCTCACCCATTACCGGCGCCAGGCGGGCCAGTTTTTCCGTAATCTCTTCAAAATTGTATTCCATGCCGAACGGCAGGAAGATGGCATTGGCTACGCCGTGCGGGACCCGGTAAAGGCCGCCGGTCGCATGCGCCATTCCATGGACGCAGCCGCACATGGAATGGGTGAATGCAATGCCGGCCATGGTCGCGGCGATCAGCATCGCCCCCCTGGCTTCAATATCTTCGCCATTTTCAGTTGCCGTGACCAGATTCTTCATGATCAACTCAATGGCGCCCAAGGCAAAGGCGTCTGAAAAAGGAGCGGCCTGAATGCCGACATAGGCCTCAATCGCATGGGTCAGGGCGTCCATGCCGGTGGCCGCCGTCATCTTCGGGGGCAAAGAAACAGTCATTTCAGGGTCCAGCACCGCCAGGTTGGGCATTAAATATTTGTCCGGGAAGGCGAGCTTCTCTTTATTCTCCTCGTCATAGATGACGGCGACAAACGTGACTTCGCTGCCTGTGCCGGCGGTGGTAGGGATGACGACATGGGGGCTGAGGGGTCGGGTCAGCGTATGGGCGCCCGAATAGTCTTCAACCAGATCGCCCCCAACGGAAAACAGGATGTTTACGGCTTTCGCCGTATCGATCACGCTGCCGCCGCCGATGGAGATGATGCCTTCAGCGCCGGAGGATTTAACCGCCTCCGCGCATGTCTGAACGTCATTTAGCCTTGCATCCTGGGCAACATCGAGGTATTTGCCCACAACCTCACAACCGGCATCCTCGAGTCCGTCCGCCACTTTCTGGATCAACCCGAGGTCATTGATGATATGATCGGATATGACGAAATACTTTTGGATACCGATGATATCGAGTTCGGGTTTTAAGTCGGAAGCCACGCCGTCTTCATACACCACCTTGGTAGGACTGTAGAATTCAAAAAAATCGGGTAACATGATGAGCTCCTTGATTGGGTTGAGGGGTTAAAATTCAGTCGGCCAACCAGCTTAATTTTTAGCAGCGGACGTTACCGGCGTCAAGCGAAATTTTATATATATTTAAATAAAAATAGTGAGTTAGGTTCTAACCTGGAAATACTGGTGCTTTGATCATACGGATAACGGGCGTACTTAAACTATTTAGTGTCCGTCCATACCCTTTGGTGGTGCCCGGCCTATCCGTCATGACGGTGGGGCGGAGCGAACCTACATGCCGCCGAAGGATTTCTCATGTATTTGAACCAGGGCGTCGTTGCTCTGCAGAATGGCGTTCATTCTGCCCAGCGTGCCCGGCAGCATGGAATAGATAAAATATTGGGCGGTTCTTAACTGTCCGTCGTAAAAAGCGGCCTCCTTGTTCTTTTCCGCTTTTTCAGAACGTGCCTGCGCCTCCAGGCTGCCGACGATTTTTTTAAGCTTGGGCGTGGCGGCGACCGCCCGCCACAGATGCATCCATCCCACAATCACATCGCCTGTTACCATAAGAAACGGGTATGCATCCCCAAACGCGGTTTTAACCTGCTCAGACATGGCCAGTTTGCCGATATGCATGGCCACCTCACCGAGCCGGTTGACGGCCTCTTCGAGTTTGGCGGCCATATCTTCCAGGCCTTCGGTGGATTTGCCGTCAGCAATGGTTTTCTGGATTTCACCCACAAAATCCATGAAGACCTGGCCTTTTTTCATGCCCAGCTTCCGGCCGAGCAGATCCATCGCCTGTATGCCGTTGGTCCCCTCATAGATGGAGCTGATTTTACCGTCCCGCGTCAGCTGCTCCACGGGGTAATCCTTGGTGTAGCCGTAACCCCCGTAAACCTGGATCGCCTGAACGCATATCTCATAGCCGATATCCGTGCAATAGCCCTTTACCAGTGGGGTCAAAAGGTCAATCAGTCCCTGGGTCTTATCCCTTTCTTCATCAGATGCTATCTGCTCTACCCGGTCAAAAAGGGATGCCACGTAATAGATAAAGCTCCGCATCCCATCCACATGCGCCTTCATCCAAATCAGCATCCGCCGAACATCTGGATGGGCGATTATCGGTACCAATGGGGCCTCGGGATCCCCGGTTTGCAAAAGGTCTCTTCCCTGGTACCTTTCCCTGGCATAATTGACCGCATACAGATAGGCGCCGGAGGCATGGTTCAATCCCTGCAGCCCGACGCCAAGCCTTGCCTCATTCATCATGTGGAACATGACCCGCATGCCTTTGTTTTCTTCTCCGAGCAATAGGGCCCGACATTTGCCCTTGCTGCCGAAGGCGAGGGCGGTGGTGGGACTCCCGTGAAGCCCCATTTTCTCTTCAATTCCGGTTGGGACCACGTCATTGGGCTCACCCAGGCTGCCGTCTTCGTTGACCCAGATCTTGGGGACGATAAACAGGGAGATTCCCTTTGTTCCCTTGGGTGCCCCCTCAATCCTGGCAAGCACCGGGTGAATGATGTTCTCCGTCAGATTCTGGTCGCCGTTGGTGATGAAAATCTTGTTTCCGGTAAGGCAATAGGTGCCGTCCTCATTCTTGACCGCTGTGGTCTCTAGGCTCCCCACATCGGAGCCGGCATTGGGTTCGGTCAAATCCATTGTGCCGCCCCATTTGCCAGTATACAGGTTTTTCAGAAACATCTTTTTCTGTTGTTCCGTGCCGAAGAGTTCGATCATTTTCCCGGTTCCATGGCCCAGGACCGCATAGGCGGCGAAGGCAAAATTGGCCCCGATCAGGTATTCGTTGGCCGCCTGGGCGATCAAATGGGGCAGGCCCTGGCCGCCGATTTCGGGGTCCTCTGTCATGGCGATCCATTCGCCTTCCCGGAACAGCTCCAGCGGCCGGCGGTAGCATTCCGGGGCGATAACCTGCCCGTCCTCATACCGGGCCCCGTTTCTGTCGCCCTCCGCGTACGTTGGCAGGATTTCCTTGATGGCAAAATTTCTTGCCTCGTTGATGACCATATCAAAGGCTTTTTTGTTCAGATCCGAATACTTGTCTGTCTTCGTCAGTTTTTCCGCATCCATTTGTTCGTACAACACAAAATCCACGTCTCGTCTATCGGCGATATATTGCTGTGCCATGAAGTTGCTCCTTTTAATCTTCGTATTTTCCTATAATCGATATACTGCAGATATTCTGGAAAGGGAATCCCCCGAGGTTGTGGGTCAGGCCCAGGCGTGGGGCCTCGATCTGACGCTTATCGGCCCGGCCGTGAAGCTGTAGATACATTTCATAGAGCATGCGTAGCCCCGAGGCGCCGATGGGGTGGCCAAAGCATTTCAGCCCCCCGTCTACCTGGCAGGGGAGTTGCCCGTTTAAATCATAGAATCCGTCCATGATGTCTTTTATCGCTTTTCCCCGCTCTGAAATATGCATATCCTCATATGTTACCAGTTCGGTAATCGAAAAGCAATCGTGAAGCTCCATCATACTGATCTCTTCGCGGGGGTTTTCGATACCCGCCTCTTCGTATGCCTTGGTGCTGCATTTTGAAGTGGTCAGGAAGTGATCGCCGTCCCATTCATCGTATCCCAGCTCTTCACCGCTGCTCAATGCAATCTGGAGGGCCTTGACGCTTACGAAATCCTTTTTCCCCATTTTTTTGGCGATCTCCGGGGTGGTCACGATGGCGCAGGCGGATCCGTCACTGACCCCGCAGCAGTCGAAAAGTCCCAAAGGATGGGCGACGATCGGCGATGCCATGACCTGATCCTCAGTAACCGCTTTTTGCAGGTGGGCCTTTGGGTTTAATGTACCATTGGCGTGACTTTTTGCCGAAACATGGGCCATAGCCCTTTTGAGCTCATCGTCTTTGATTCTATACTTGGCCGAATAGGCGCTGGCAAGCTGGGCAAAAGATCCGGGTGCGGTAAGATTCGGCCACCACTGCCATAACAGGGTTCCGGCCCCGGAGCCAGCTGCGGGCAGCCCTCCGTAGCCGGTATCTTTAAGTTTTTCTACCCCAAGCGCCAGGCAGATGTCATATGCGCCGGAGGCCACTGCATAACATGCCCCGCGAAACGCTTCGGTGCCGGTTGCACAGTAATTTTCCACCCGGGTAACCGGAATCATGGGCAGGCGCAGGGTGGTTGAAAGCGGCATGGCGGTTTTACCCACATTGATCTCTTCCAGGCATGTACCGAACCATGCGGCCTCAATCTCTGTATCGTCGATATTGGCGTCTGCCAGGCATTCCTCATAGGCCTCAACCATCAATTCTTCGGCCCCCACATCCCAACGCTCGCCAAACTTGGTGCATCCCATGCCAATAATGGCGACCTTATCTTTTATTCCTGTAGCCATGGTCATTCCTCCTTATATATGGCGGTTAGGTATTAGCAGTTAGGTGTTAGGTGTTAGCAGTTAGGTATTAGGTATTAGCAAGGACAAAGACTGTTAAATTCCAAACTAATATCGATTTTATCAAACAACCCGATACCCAATACCTAAAACCCGATACCTAATTTCAAAGTGAAAATAGTTTGCCGATCAGCTGGGATTTCATTACATCGCCGTCGATTTTGAGCTTCCCAGATGTGAACGCTTTCATGGGATCGAGCTTTCCTGAAATCATATCCAGAAAATCGGTATCAGCCATTTTCAATGTACAGGTGGGCTTTTCGGCTTTGCCGGCCGCCACCTCACAGGCGCCGTCTTTTACGGTTACCGTCCAATCGCCGCCGTCGCTGCCGGAAATTGCGTATTGAAAGACCACATCCACGCCCTTGGCGGCTTCCGGTTGGAAGGCATCCGGCATTTTATCGAACACGTCCTTCACGCGCATTCCGCTGCCAGCGGCTTCTTCCCCGCCTGCCGCCGCTTTTTTCGGCTTCGGGGGCGATGCCAATCCAAAGAGCGCGGCATTGGCGTCCTCATAGAGCTCGGCGCCCTCCATCGCATTGATTTTGTCGATATTGGCGCTGACCTCTTCGGGGGTGGCCGGGTTTTCCGAATCCCCCAGCTGGACGCCCGGGCTGGTCATAATCGCCGCCCGATTGTAATAGCCCATGCCGGCATTAAATATTTTGCCGCTCTGATCACAGGCTTCGCTGCACAGGTAAAGGACGATCGGGGCGACAAACTCGGGCTTCATTTTTTCAAAAATCTCCGGCGGCATAACGTCCTGCGTTAGCCGGGAGCCGGCAAGCGGAGCAATGGTGTTGACATTGATGTTGTATTTTTGGCCTTCGATTCTGAGGGTATTCATCAACCCGACGAGCGCCATTTTGGCTGCGGAGTAGTTGCTCTGGCCGAAGTTGCCGTAAAGCCCGGCCCCAGACGTGGTCATAATGATCCGGCCGTATTTCTTTTCCCGCATCGCTTTAAATGCGGGGCGGCTGACGTTGTAGGCCCCGTTTAGGTGAACCGCCTGGACCGCCGACCAGTTCTCCGGCGCCATCTTCACAAAACTCTTGTCTCTTAAAATGCCGGCGTTGTTGATGACGATATCGATGCGGCCGAAATTGTCCAAAGCGGCTTGGATTACATTTTCTCCGCCTTCAGTCGTTGCCACGTTGTCATAGTTGGCCACCGCCTGCCCGCCGAGTTCTTTGATTTCGTTGACCACCTGTTCCGCGGGCGTAGCGGAGCCCTCTCCGGAGCCGTCCCGGGAGCCGCCCAAGTCATTGACAACTACGCTGGCGCCACGTTTAGCCAGTTCGAGTGCATAGACGCGCCCCAATCCGCCGCCGGCCCCGGTGATCACTGCTGCCTGGCCGTCGAACCGGACTTTTTTCATTTCTTCGGCCGCCCCGGGAACTGGCGCGGCCTTCCAGAAATAGTTGACGAATCCGCGGTTCTTGTCTTCGGTGCGTTTACGGAACACCATATAAACAGGCAGGCCCACCTTTAATTCTTCGAGCGTGCAGTCGGTGAAATCCGCCATAAACCGGCCGCCGCCCTCAAACTGGATCATTCCGTATTTGTGGGGCGGATCCACGGAGACAGCCAGCAGATCACCGGTGTAGGTTTTGATCCTGGCCGGGATATCTGAGAATTCATAATCCTCTTGGGTATGCCGGGCGCGGCAATGCGGATTGACACAGACCTCTGTCTTGGGGAACTGCGGGGTCTGACATTTACTGCATTTGCCGCCGACCAGGCCCAGGATCATTTTTCGTTTCCGCCAGAGCGTGGGCAGCGCCGTCTGGGTCGGGGCTTCGGCGCGGATGCCCATATCCGGCTGGATGAGTTCCC
This sequence comes from Desulfobacterales bacterium, assembly GCA_018334555.1. Lineage (GTDB taxonomy): Bacteria > Desulfobacterota > Desulfobacteria > Desulfobacterales > Desulfosalsimonadaceae > M55B175. The sequence continues at coordinate 10,954 of JAGXLR010000004.1, read as the reverse complement.
TGAATTCGAGGAATTTGGGATAGTTGTCGATGGTCTCCTTGTTCTCCACGGTGGTTTTAAATTTATTGCGAACCGGGAGGCTATTGATATTTTCCGTTACCTCAAAATAAAATGCGCTGCATCCTTGGCCGAAGCTCGCCATCAGGATCCGGTCCCCGGGTTTGGCGTCATCCAAGGCCGAGGCCATCATCAACATGGCATGCGCGCAGCCGGTATCGCCGCAGACCTCATGCAGGTTGTCAACGACCTTTTCCGGGGCGGCCCCCAATTTTTTGGCGATTTTTTTGTGTTCGCCCTTGAAGAAGCAGGGGTAGACAAGCCTGTCCACATCCTCCATGGTGATGTTAAGCTTGGAAAGCAGCCCGTTCACGGCCTCCGGGATGATCTTGGAGTAGCCTTCATCCCGGACCCAACGCTCTTCCCAGTTGTAGTCATAGCGATGCAGCGCCCCGCGATAATGGTCGATAAAATCATAGGAGACCGAATATGAACCCTTGAATTCGGCGATTACATCCGTATTCCCGATTAAAAGCGAGGCGGCGCCGTCGCCGAACCACATTTCGTGAAAATAGGCGGGTTTAGTTTCCCGTTTATCGGCGGCGGAAACGAGAATACGGTCCCGCTCCCCGCTTTTTACCGATTCCATAGCGGCCAGCAGGGCATTAGAGCCGGATTTCTGGGATGAGGTAAAGTCGGCGGTCATGATATCGGGCCTCAGGTTCAGGGCCGTTGAAACAATCCCTGCATTCTGGCGATCCGCGAACGGCAATGTTGTGGATGCCAGCATGAGCGCATCCACATCTGTTTTTTTGTGATGCTTCAAGCATTCTTTGGATGCGGTTACCGCCATGGTGACGGCGTCCTCATCCCAGTAGCACATGGAGCGCTCTCCCTGGGCCACCATGACGATGGCCGGGGCAAACCATCCCATGTTTTCATAGATCGCCATACGGTTTAACCGGAGGCGAGGAATATATGCACCGTAATCAGTGATCCCAATCATTTTTCATCTCCTGTATATCTCTGTTTATAGCGATTTAAAGGGTTACATCTTAAACAGTTTTTCGATCAGTTGAGATTTCATGATATCGCCTTCAATTTTAAGCTTACCCGAGGTATAGGCCTGCATGGCCGGAAGCGTGCCGTTTATCATGCTGAGAAAATCCGAATCCTTCATCTTCAGGGTGCAGGTCGGTTTTTCGTGGACCCCGGAGGCAACCTGGCACTTTTCGTCCTTGACGACGCAATGCCAATCGCCGCCGTCATCGCCGGAGATATGGTATTGGAATACCACATCCACCCCTTTTGCCGCGTCAGGATCGAATGCGTTCTCCATGGCTTCAAAGACGGCCGGAACCGAAGTAAGCCCGCCGCCGGCTTCGGGCTCTTGCCGGGCGGGCTTGGAAAAAGCGTTGATGACCTCGCCCACCTGTTCATTGAGTTCCGGATACTCCCTGCCATTTTTTAGGCTGTCGATTTTGCCGAATTCATCCATGACGGCTTCGACGGACGGCGGATTCTCTCCGTCCCCGATAGTGGCACCGGGGCCGGTGACCACCGCGGCCCGATTAAAGCTGTTCATCCCCGCATTGTAAATGCAGCCGGTTTCCTTGCAGCGGTTTGATGCGAGGTAGATAACGATGGGGGCGACATACTCGGGCTTTACCTTGTCCAGCAGATCCGGGGGCAAAACGTCCTCTGTAAGCCTTGACGCCGCCAGGGGGGCGACGGTATTGACCCTGATGTCGTGCTTCTTGCCTTCAAGTTTGATCGTGTTCATCAGGCCGACCATCCCCATTTTGGCGGCGCTGTAGTTGGATTGGCCGAAATTGCCGTAAAGCCCGGCGGCTGAGGTGGTCATGACGACCCGGCCGTATCCTTTTTCCCGCATGACTTTGAAAGCCGGACGGGTTACGTGATAGGCCCCGTTCAGGTGGACATCAATGACCGCCTGCCAGTTTTCCGGCTCCATTTTTGTAAAACTCTTATCCCTTAAGATGCCCGCATTGTTAATGACGATATCTACGGTGCCGAAGGCGTCCAAGGCGGTTTTAATGATATTCTCGCCGCCTTCGGGGGTTGCCACATTGTCGTAGTTGGCGACGGCCTCGCCGCCCAGGGACTCGATTTCTTTAACCGCCTCATCTGCAGGCGTTGATGCACCGCCTGTTCCGTCACGGCTGCCGCCAAAATCGTTGACGACGACCTTGGCCCCCCGTTTGGCCAGTTCCAAAGCATAGGCGCGGCCCAAGCCGCCGCCGGCGCCGGTAACCACCGCCACCTGGCCGTCAAACCGGATCTCATCCTTCGGCACCTCGCCGTATTCAAAAATCCCGTTGGTAATGATTTCTTCATCGGTTCGCGTGTTGATGGTTTTCCAGACCGCCTGATTATCTTCGGTCTTCCAGATTCGGGTTTTAATCGGGTCTCCTGGATAAAGCGCTTTTGAAAAGCGGCATTTTAATCGGCGGAGCTTTTCAGGCTCTCCGGGAACCAGACTGTTGATCAATGCCCGGCAGGCAAAGCCGTGGGTACACAGGCCGTGCATGATGGGCTGCTCAAAACCAGCCATTCTGGCAAACTCCGGGTCCACATGGAGCTGGAAGACATCGCCGGAAAGCCGATAGAGCAGGGGCTGATCCGGCGCCGGATGGGCGTCAACCTCAAAATCCGGCGCCCGTTCCGGGAAGTTAACCTCTGATTTTGGCGCCGGCTCTCCGCCGAACCCCCCGTCCTTGCGGCCGACCAGGGTGATAACGGCGGTAAAAAGTTTCTGGCCGTTGGAATGATAGGTCTCGCTTTCTCCGACGATCAGCGCGCCCTTTTTCTTTCCGTTGTCATAGATATGGCTGATGGTGCCTTCTGTGGTCAGGGTGCCTTCTGTGGGAATCGGGTTGTGGACGATCAGGTCCTGTTCCCCATGGAGTATTCCGGACAGGTCGATGTTGGCATTTGAGCCGATGTAGGAGAGAAACTCAAAAATTGCCGCAACGGCGAAACTGGGAATCACCTTCAGGTCTTTTTCATAGACATACTCCAACTCATCAAAGCCGGCGCCCACGCCAAGCGCATAGAGGACCACATCCTTCCAGCTGTAATCCTTGGTGACAGGGCCGATCTTTTTGCCGATGGCATCGAGGTTAAGCGCCATGTCGATTCCTCCTTGTTTGTCAAAGGATTTGGGTTAATATGGATAACCGCGGGTTGATCTGCATATGTTATTTTATCGGATGATTAGCGAATGGGTTGTAGATAAAATTTGAAACTGAAGGTAAACGCTCCGAATTTCGGTACAAGATGCTTTATTGATGGTATAAAATTTTGCTGTAGGAATTACAGCTTTTTTTCACATCATTTTATTCCATCAAATGATGGGGAAAAGAATATGATTTTTTACTTCCCGTGTCAAAAGGTTTTTTAAATGATGGCCGATTTTTATGGTCCCATCAAATTCTGTTGACTTGATAAAAATTAATGGATAGGTTAGGTATCAATCAATTGATGGAATCGATCGTTTGATGGAACCTAAATTGAGCGTTTCAATTTTTTGAAGGTTTAATTTTTATTTTATTTTTAGGATATTGGAATATTTTTTAAATCAAAAAATTTGAAACCCTCCGGGATTTCCAATTTCACCGCATCTACTGCGTCAAATGATGTCTCGCATAGGCGCCTATTGCTCGACATCATTTTCCTTGTATCTGCGGCAAACTTGAAAATCGCTCAATTTAGGTGAAACATTATGTAGAATCGAATGGCACGGAGGCGATATGAGCGACCAAGGTGCATTGTCAGGAATCACGGTTATCGATCTTTCCCGTTTGCTTCCCGGCCCGTATTGCTCAATGGTTCTTGCGGATCACGGCGCCCGGGTAATCGCCGTCGAAGACAAGCGCTTTGCGGCCGAAGCCGGGGGGGGGTCAGCGGTGTACCGGAATAAGTCCCATATGACCCTTAATTTAAAATCCGAGGCGGGGCGCCGGGTGTTCTTTCACCTCGTTCAATCCGCAGACGTTTTGCTTGAAGGCTTCCGGCCGGGGGTGACCAAGCGTTTGGGGGTTGATTATGAGGCCGTATCCGCAGTCAACCCGAAGATCATCTACTGCTCGATTACCGGCTACGGGCAAACCGGACCCTTTAGGGGGATACCCGGCCATGATGCCAACTATTTGAGTGTTGCCGGTGTGCTTGATCTCATCGGGGAAAAGGATCGTCCGCCCAGCATTCCGGGGATCCAGATCGCTGACATTGCCGGGGGCGGCATGAACGGGGTGATCGGCATTTTACTGGCCCTTCATGCCAGAAACGCTACCGGTAAAGGCCAATATATAGACATTTCGATGACGGACGGCTCCTTTAGCCTCCTCTCGATGGCCGTTCATCTGAAAGAGTTGACGGGCCTCCCCTTGAAACGCGCCGATTCCCTTCTTTCCCATCGGTATGCCTGCTATAATACTTATGAAACCTCGGATCAGCGATACTTATCCATCGGCGCAGTGGAAAACCGTTTTTGGCAGAAACTCTGCGATTTTTTTGAGGTGCCGCAATACGGGTCGCTGCAGTATGATGAGGAGAAGCGGGAGGAAATCAAAGCCTTTATGCGGGAGAAGTTCAGGTCCAAATCCCTGGCTGAGTGGGAAGACGAGCTGGCCGGCCTGGAAATCTGTTGGGCCCCGGTGCGTACGCCTGATGAGGCGTTGGCATCAGAGCTGTTCAAAGAAAGACAAATGGTTGTGGAACTTTCATATCCGGACGCAAAGCCCCGCAAGGCGCTGGGTATTCCCGTAAAATTGAGCCAGACGCCGGGCCGCATTAAAACATCGCCCCCGGGCTTCGGCCAGGATACGGTAAGCATATTGAAAGAATTTGGCTATACGGATCAGAAAATTGATGAATTTAAGAATCAGGGTGTGATATAAGACCGGCTTTATCCAGAGCGGGGAAAACAGCAGAAAGGAAAATGACCTGTAATGGCATCGTCCCTTGAAAAAGCAAAACAGAATCCGGACTCAATGAAGGCCAGAATTCTATTTGCGGCCCGTAAAATTTTTGGGGAATACGGATTCCACGGAACCACCACCCGAATGATCGCAAAGGCCGTGGAAATCGATATATCAACCCTTTATTATCACTGGGGGGAAAAGGGGGATCTATATGAGGCCGTTATTCGCGATATCAATGAAGGCATGCGCAAGAAACTGATCGAGGTCGAAAAGATAATCCATGGGCGGGTGCTTGCCGAACGCATCGAAATCGCCATTGACGAAATGTCTGATTATTTGTTCGAGCATCCGGAGATATCCAACCTGACCCTTTTCCGTTATTTCACGAAAACCCGGCATGGCAGCCAGCTTGATTTTCAAGTTCCTGAATTTATTTCTGATATTGCATATTCAATGGGGCTCGCCGATGAACGGAAAAATGTCCCTCTGGATGCCAAGATGAAGGTCCTCTCAATTATGAACGCCATCCATAATTTTGTCTCCGGAGAAAATTTTTTCCGACCGATGCTGGGGGTCGATCGGGAAGAATATCGCCGGGAGGCCAAGGAGACGCTGAAATTTTTCAACCTCTCGGCCTTTGTGTGAACCGAGGGCTATTCAAACTATTCGATTTCGGCCAGTCGGCACACGATTTTTTCCCTTATGGCCAGGATATCCTGTTTTAAAATCTGCAGCTCCTCCATCCGTTCATCGATTTCCTTTAATTTTTTATCCCCGTAGGAAAGGCTTTTTTTCAGCTGGTCGATTTCATCCATGTCAAATTCCGCCATACCGATCATCTCAGCGATCTCATCGAGGGAGTACCCGAGCCGCTTGCCCCGCAGGATAAGCTTCAACCGGGCCCGGTCGCGCCGTCGATATATTCGGTGGTTGCCGTTTGTGCGTTGGGGCAGGATCAACCCCTTTTCCTCATAAAACCGGATGGCGCGGGTGCTGATGTCGAGTTCATCAGCAAGATCAGAAATCGAGTAGGTCCTCTTTTCGGATTGTTCAGCGGTGTTCATGTCTCTCCTTTCCGTTTTTCAGATTTCACAAATTTTGATGGCTTCGTAAAAAGCGATTTATTGCGCTGGCGCACCATTTTTGCAGAAAATAACTCTGAAAAGCCTCCGCATTGTCATTTCGAGCGGTAGCGAGAAATCTTTAACAATCAAGATTCCTCGTCACTTTCGTTTCTCGGAATGACAGCAGCGGAAGCTTCTAAGATAATATTAAATATTGTCGAGTTCCTTAGAAGTGTTCCCCCCGGACCGCGCCCGGGACCGAATTTAAAAGTAACTTTTGTTACAAGGTAAAGGCACTAAGGCACTAAGCTTTTGATTTTTTAACCTAATACCCAATACCTAATACCCGAAGTTCCTTACGCGACTATTCGACAATTTTCCCAACTATCGCATGCGGAAGAACGGGACCGGTGAGCCGGCATTTTACCCGCTTATTCTTATACCTATTTGATCCGTCTGTAAATACATTAAGGTAATTGGCGCTTACCCCTTTTAGCCGGCCGGAAGATGGCTCCCGTTTGTCCTCGAGAATGACCTCAACCGTTCGCCCCGTCTGTTTTTGATAGAATTCGGTTTTTTTGGACTGACCGAGCCGGCGAAGCCGGGCGCATCGCTCCTTAATAGTTTTTGGCGCGACTTGATCCGGATAACGACTGGCCGGGGTTTTTCGCCGGGGTGAAAAGGGGAAGACATGCAGATAGGTAATCGGCAGCGATTCCAGAAAGCTGAAAGTTCGGGCGAACGCCTGTTCATCCTCTCCGGGAAAGCCCACCAGCACATCCACACCGACTGCGGCATCTGCAAGATTTTCCCGTATGGAAACGACCAGCGCTTTGAAAAACTCCGGCGTGTACGGGCGTTTCATTTTTTCAAGTATGGCCTTATCCCCGCTTTGCAAAGGAATATGGAAATGCGGACGGATACGCCGGTTTGCGGCCGCCATCTGAATAATTTCCCCGGAGAGTTCGGCGGGTTCAATCGAGCTCAGACGAATGCGGTCAATGGCATCGGCGGCGTCTATCCTTTGGAGCAGGCCATACAGGCTTGTTTGCGGCGACAGCTCGCGCCCGTATCGGCCCAGGTGAATGCCGGTCAGAACGGCTTCCCTGGCCCCCCCGGCAGAAAGCCGGGAGATTCTCTCCATCACGATATCCGGGGGCAGGCTTCGGCTCGGCCCTCGGGTATAGGGAACGATACAATACGTGCAGAAATCCTCGCAGCCGTCCTGGATTTTCAAATAGGGGCGGGCCCGGCAATGGGTCGCCGGCAAAGGGGTCGGCTCGAACTTGCGAAGTTTGTTAACCGGATGACAGATAATCTGCGGTCTGGCTGTGCGTTCAGAAGGCCTCCGTGCGACGATTTCGGGAATACGGTGCTTATCCGCATTCCCAACGATAAAATCGACGCCTGCAATTTCGGCAAACACCTCCGGTTCTGACTGGGCATAGCAGCCGGTGACCAGTATGGCGGCGCGGGGAAACTCCCTGATGGCATGCCGTACGGCCTGCCTGGACTGCATGGCGGCCTTGGCGGTGACCGTACAGGTGTTGATAATAAACAGATCGGGATGATGCGGTTTTTCGGCATGGGACCAGCCGTTTAGCCGCAAAGCCGCGGCAATGGATTCGGACTCATACTGGTTGACGCGGCATCCCAGTGTGGTTACCCGGTATCTCGGAGGAGAACCTTCAATCATAAATCCATCCCCCGGCAGCTAGCTGATCGCCCTCATAGCATACCGCGGCCTGCCCGGGTGTGACGGCCGGTTGCGGCCGGGAAAAACGAATCATCGCTGTGTCTTGGCCTGTTGGAATAATTTCTGAAGGCGCCGGATCATGGCGATATCGGATTTTGGTCATCACATGCATGGATTTTTCGGGCCTTCGGCGCATCCAGTTGACCCGATGAATTTTGCATTCATATCGGTATAAATCTTTTTTAAAGCCGACAACCAGTCGATTATTCTTCGTATCCAGGCGGATCACGTAATAGGGTTCGGTGGAGGGGCTGTTGATGCCCCGGCGCTGGCCGATGGTATAGCGATAGAGGCCCTGGTGCTGCCCCAGGTACCGGCCGTGAACATCGACGATCTCCCCCGGCGCCGGTTCAAGCCCCGCGTGTTCGGCCAGAAAGTGGCTGTAATGCATGTTTTTTATGAAGCAAATATCCTGGCTCTCATGTCCGGAAACCGGCTCAAGTTTATTGGATGCGGCTATCCGGCTGACCCCTTCCTTGGTCAGCCGACCCAGGGGAAAATATGCATGGGCCAGTTGGGTCTGGCTCAACATGGCCAAAAAATAGGATTGCTCTTTGCCTTTATCATGGCCCTTTTTTAAGCCATAGCGGTTCTGCGTGAGCTTTTCACAAATGGCATAATGGCCGGTAGCGAGCTGCGAGGCCCCTTTTTGCCTTGCCGCCTCCAGCATTAGACCGAATTTTATGACGAAATTGCAGACCATGCACGGGTTGGGCGTCTCTCCCTTCAAATAGGCATCAATGAAGTAGTCGACAATTTTTTGTCTAAACGTCCGGCGACAGTCGAGAGCCCATATTTCAATGCCCAGCATGTCTTTTAGCGCTGAGAGCGGATGGGTCTTCGGCAGGTCGAGTATGCCCGAATCCGGATATTCGCCTTTATATACGTCTTCGGCCTCGGGGGTTTCATAGCCTGACAAAAAATGGATGCCGAAAACAGGGCGGCCGGATTTTTTCAATAGATAGGCGGCAACCATGGAGTCGACGCCGCCGCTAAGCGCAACTGCGGTGGTTTGCATCACTCAAAAAAGGTTTCTGATGAGGGCTGGATCTTCATTGCCCGGGTCGGACAGGCCCGAACACAAAGCTCGCATACACTGCATTTTTTCTGATCAAAGGCCACCCACATTTCGGGGCGTTTGATAGAGAGCGCGCCGGTGGGGCAAACAGCCGTACAGGCGCCGCAATGAATACATTTTGAGTTATCCCGGGTGACCTCCTGGGAGGCGTTTTTCACCACAACACCCTGGTTCTTTAAGTATTGGACCCCGTTTTTAAAGTTTTTTTTGGAACCCGAGAGCTCAAGCACCATGATCCCTTCCTTGCGCGGAAAAATTGTGGCCTTCAGGATATTGAACGACAGGTCATAATACTTGGTCAAGTAGCACACAACGGGTTTTTTGACCTCGCCACTGGGGAACTGCAGAACAAGAATTTTGGAATACAATACGTCCTCCGTCTATTATTATCGGCAACTCCGTAGCCGGGGGTTGTCGTCAACCATCGCAGGCGAAAATAATTTATTACCTAAACTGAGCGATTTTCAAATTTTTAAAGCTAGAATTGATTGAAGTCCTTTAAAATAATAGAAAAAAACAAAAAGTTGAAAGATTTGAAGCGCTCCGTTTAGGTATTAGAAAAAAGGAGCACTTCTGTCAATGATTTCATCCAAAATGAAAAATGGGGGCGGTAGCGGGGCGATAGGATAAAAAAAGGCTGCTTGAATCGGTTAATAAGGATTCAAGCAGCCCCGCACAGCTTTTCTGTGTCTTTTCATTCAAACGTCAGAGGACGCAAGTCGGCAGGTTTTTCTGGTCGCTTTAAAACATGTAGCCGAAGGATATCATTCCGAGCGGAACGCATTCTTCGTCCCCGTCCCGATCCCCTTCGGTTTCGTCCCAGTTGTTGTATCCGATACCAATACTGGCATTGATATCCAGGTGTTCCATTATATGGTATCGATAACCGCCCATGAGCCCAATAATTCGTCCGATCTCGTCGGTTCCGCTGCTCTGGTCATAGTAAAGGCCCATAATCGCCAAATAGGGCGAGTCCCCCGTGGCATTAAGATAATAGGAGATGCCGCCGCTAAAGCCGTCATCATTTCCCATGAGGGTAAGTGAGAAATGGGTATACTGGACCTCGAATCCGACCCCGAACTCGGCAACCCCCTGATCGCTCAGCCCGCCGCCGATCCGGGGCCCGAAGTAAAGGGCCTTTTCTCCTTTCGGCTCGGCCTTCGGCTCTTTTTTGATCTTTGGCTCTTTTTTGGCCGCCGGCTTTTTCTTCGGTGCCGGCTTTTTCGGCTTCGGCTTTTCGACTTTTTCTTCTTCTTCCGCTATATCCAGCGGTTTAGTCGGGGCCCCCCAATCGGGCGGTGTTTGTTGGACATTAAGCAAAGTACGGATGTTGTGGGGCGGCGCCTCTTTAATAAACGCCTCCGGGGTACCCTCAAAATCGGTAACACAAGAATTTACAACATTATTCGTTTCGACATTAACAAAATTCGTCTCCAGGGAGTATAGTTTACCGACATGGCCTACGGTTCCGTAAATCATATAATCGGCATTCGCCTTTTTCCCAATGTCGATTGCACATGCCTTCTCCCTGCAGGGTTCGACCATCTGCTCGGCACCGATTGCCTGCTCGATCTGCTCGGGGGGGAGCACATCATAGATATTTAACTGATCGAGCAGAAGGGCATAGCGGTTGGTCATAAATGTGTTGTCAAAGTCCTCCGTTAACGCTTTATCCGGATAAAACCATAAAATACCGCAGGTCGGTTTGGCAAATCCCTGCCCCATGAAAACGAAAACAAACAAAAACGATAAAAGTGTAGGTAAGAGAATCCGTGCGGTCAATTTCATAAGCGGTTCCCCTCGTTGAAAAATTAGACTAATGAGATTTCAATGGACGCTGCTGAACAATGCTATTGTTCAAAAAAATTGATACGCTTGCTTTTATAACATTTAATTTTAAGTTCTGCAATTAAAATAAATCTACCATAAACGTAAAGTTTATGGGGCAAGGCTTTGTCAGCCCCTATAAAATCGACGTTTTTCTATCCTAAATTGAGCGATTTTCAAGTTTGCCGCAGATACAAGGAAAATGATGTCGAGCTATAGGCGCCTATGCGAGACATCATTTGACGCAGTAGATGCGGTGAAATTGGAAATCCCGGAGGGTTTCAAA
>JAGXLR010000096.1 GCA_018334555.1 Desulfobacterales bacterium | reverse complement strand
GACGAGGAATTTTGTATGTTAAAGATTTCTCGCTGCCGCTCGAAATGACAAGGGGTAAGGCTCGAAAGTCCCTTAGCTCCTTAGTCCCTTAGCCCCTAAGTCCCTTAGCCCCTTAGTCCCTCAGCGCCTCAGTCCCTCAGCGCCTCAGCGCCTGTCATTCACAACAGTATGCCGATGCCGCAGGCAAAGGCCGTCGTCCCGCAGCCCAGAAACAGCCAGGAGCGGATCGCAAATTTTCTTAACAGGCCCTCTTCCGAATCCGCCACAATAAAAGGCAGGAGCCCGAAATTAGGCTTTTCAATCACCACGGTTTCGTAGGCACCTTTATCCGATGTCAGCGACTCCGCGTAAACGTTGTTTTCAATATCCGCCCTTGCCGCATCCCACTCCTCGGCGTCGATATGGCCGTCGCCGTCTCTGTCATACCGGGCCATTTGCGACGGATCCCGTTTGACCGAGCGGAGCCTGTCCATCAGCCGTTCCCGATGCGTTTTGCCATGCCTTTGGAGCTGGGCCGAGCCCAGCACATAGATATTTGCCCCGATGGGGATCATCTCTTCAATCACCCGGCTATTGGGGTCGTCGAGCTTGATGGCCAGGGCCGGAATAAAGCGTCCCCGGACGGTCTGCCGGAACCGGGTAAGCGAGTAGAAGGCCCCTTTCGGGTTGATCAAGACCCGGCCGGTGTCATCTTCGATGTAAAACGGGAGCTTGCCCGAGGAGATAGTCCGTACCTGCTTCCACTGCCCGCCGTTGTCGGCTCGATGGTATCTATAGTATCGGCATACAAAGAAAATACAGCGGGTGAGCGTGTGGGACGTCCGAAGATCATAATAGGGCCGGGCCTTTCCGGACAACTCCGTCATCCCCATGGATTGGGAGCGGATTTTGGATGTGGGCGTATTCTCCACCATCCGTTTATAGTAAAGCAGTACGAGGGAATAGCAGAATAGCGCGCCGCCGGCTGCGGTGATTGAAATCCCTAAAACAATCTCCCAAAACCGGCCGCCCCCTTTTAACCATTCCATACCGGCCACGGTGAAAAAGAAGATGGCGCCGATACCGACAAGGCTTCCGAAAACATCAGAGGCGGAGCCCTGAAACAACCCCCAGAAGCGGGATTGCTTAACCGGCGGCGGCGGTTCGAGATCTGAAACGGCGTCGTCCCCGGCTTTCGTATCCTCCCATGCGTCTTCGCGCCATGCTTCGGCATGCGCCGGTGATGCGGCCTCTGCAGTAAACAATCCGCTTCGGCTCGCGGCCATCATGTAGCGGGCGTATGCCCCCAGCCTTTGCTCAATGGCCGAATCCGGTCCATCCCAATTCGGCTTGGCGCCGGGCAGGGCGGCAATGCCGAAATAATAGTCCACGGCATGGGTTTTTGACCGGCTTATGGCCTCGTCTACCATGGTTCGGAAGTTGACGCTGGCGCTGGGAGAGAGCCGATCATTCAACCCCAGAAAGGTAAACGACCCGGCGTCGATGAAAACCCCTTTGGCCGGATTTTCCTTCATGTCATAGAAAATGGCGGCCCCCTGGGACATGGATAGCTTTTTCAGCACCTCTTCAAAGGGCTTGTCCTGAACCTGGCTGGTATAGGCGATGGTCGTCAGGATCTGCTTGACCGCCTTTCCGGAAAGATCGGTGACGATCACCAACAGCTCGGTTGTCCCGTCGACACGCAGGATGGGCTCTTCTTCGGCGGTTTGAAATTCAATAAACCCCTCGGTGAGGTTGACCCGCTTGGCCTGGGGCGGTAGGGCGGCAGCGGTGATATCGGATTTGGCCACGATTGTTGCCGGAATACCCGAATCCGCCATGTCGTTTATACAGGTGTCCAGGGTCTCCGCAGGGGCCTTGGGCCGCAACACGCCGAAGCCCGGGCCGGCCAGACGGTACCGAAGATCGCTTTTGTCGACGCCGGAGGCGGCTTCCAGGGCTTTAAGCATATCCTCCGGGTTTTTCGGGATTCTAGAGAGCCGTCGGAACAGGATAAGCTGTTCATCGGCCGGATTTTTTTCAGAAGCCTGCTTTTTTTCTTTTTGCCCGGGGGCCAGGATCTCGGTCGGATTTTTCATAATTACAGTATAATACCATAAAAATATGTTTGGCTAAATTTTTTTATCCCAAATCCAACTTTTTATCCGGGGTATTGGCCGGCCAGCATTTTCCAGAAGTCCTTGAGGGTCGCCGGGCGTACACGGGTGAAATATCTGAGCTCCGATCGCATCCCGGGTTTTTGCGGGGTTGCCACGAGCCCCCACAGGGGCTTGACCTGATGCGGCAGCATGGCGTAGCGGAGGTCGCCGATGATCAATGGATCCTGCGCATACTCAAAGATATAGCCGTCAGCGAAATGGGAAAAAAGTTCGATGTTCCGGCAGTAAAGCCGTTTTTTCGGGCTTTTGGCGCATTCGGCGGCCCGGAATTTTTGAACGGCGGGTCCGGAATAGACGTGATGGGCGGAAAACAGGCCGAGCCGCACCGCATCGACATGAAACCCGCCGTTGGTTTCATATATCCCCCGCCATAGAATCAGGTTGCCGATGGTGGGCATCACCCGCATGCGCTCAACCTCATGCCCCCGGCGTTTAGCCGTATCCGTCAGTATCCGGGTGGCGGTATTTTTTGCGGCAAAGCCGGCCGCCAGGTAACAAAGCCCCAGAACCAGGCCGATGGCGGCCAGTCGTCTGGCCTTTTTACGGTAGGCAAGGACTATAAAAACAAAAAGAACCAATGTGTAGGCCGGGTCGATGATCGCAATATTGTCCCAGGCCACGCGATGATCGGAAAAGGGCCAATATAGATAGGTGCCATAGCTGGTGCAGGCGTCGAGCAGGCCGCCAGTGGCATAGCCGAGGGTGGCAAAAAACCAGGTTTTTTTAAAGCCGGGCCGTCTTTTGAGCAACAGCCAGGCGATCCCAGCGGCAATCAACCCCCCCGCGGGAATAAAAATCAGGGCATGGGTGAAGTGGCGGTGGATCAGCAGGTTGAACAGGGGGTCGTCAAATGAATGGATAAAAACGTCGACATCTGGCAGTACGCCGCCGATTAGACCGGCAACAGCGGCATACCGGATGGTTCTATTATCGGAGACGCTTTGTGCGGCGATGATGCCTGTCAGGCCCTGGGTAACCGGGTCCATAACCCCCTCGGTCGCTTTCTTTATCCGTTAAGCATTTCTTTTGTTTGTATAGGCATCCGCCGGGAAAGGCAAGATATTTAAAAAAATAATTAATTCAGTAAGTAATAATTTTTTTGTCGGAGCTGAAATATTATCCCTTGATTTTTATTTTTTCTTACAGTAAATTGTCCTCAGAAAAAATAAAAAAATGAGTATCATTCAATATTATTCTGGCAGATGAGAAAAACCGAACATAAAAGAGAGGGCATTCTGGCATCGGCAACCCGCGTCATCTCAGAAAAGGGCTTTGCCGATGCTACGGTATCGGAGATCGCCAACGGTGCCGATTTGGCCGGATCCGGCATCTATACCTATTTTAAAAGCAAGGAGGATGTCCTCTTCGCGATTATCGATAACTTTTTGTCCGCCTGTTTTGACGGATTAAAAGAGCATCTGGCCGGCATCCAGGGCGCTGAAAACAAGCTCAGGAAGGCCATCTGGTTTCATTGCCGGGTCTATTCGGGTAACAAAAAAGAGATTAAAATTATTCTGGAGTCCCGATCCTATCCCCGGTTTTATGCCTCCGCCGCCTATGAGACGCTGAGAAACTACGCCGGCCTGATTACCGAAATTATCCGGGAGGGCATGGATGACGGCACTTTCTCCGGGCTTTTCTCGCCAATTATTGTCAGGGATATGATCCTGGGCACCGTGGATCATATAGCCATAAACTGGACGATCAAGGACTCGCCGAATTCAATGGATCAGGCGGATAAGATAGCGGATATGGTTCTTCGCTCCCTGTCAAAAGGCCGGACAACGCAGCATTATCCCAATAAAAAGGATGCCAGGAAAAAACGGGTGATCAACTCCGCCATCGCCCTTTTCGCCGAAAACGGCTTCAATGATACCAGTATGCTGCAGATTGCCCGGCGGGCGGGGGTCGCCGAGGGAACGGTCTACGAATATTTCAGGAGCAAGCAGAATCTTCTGATCAGCATACCCAATGAAAAACTGGGGGAGCTCTATGACCATATCAGCGGCAATACGCTTGAAAATGAAATCCGGGAGATCATCTCAAAGCTCTTCCGGTTCTACAACGACGAGAAAAACTATACCACGATTCTGGTGCTGATGCTTCGGACCAACAAAGCGTTCCATCGCTCCGAAGGGATTCAGATCATAGAAAAAATTTTCAATGTCATGAAAGATATCATCACCCGGGGGCAGGCGGAGGGCGTATTCAAACCCGATTTGGATATGGATCTCTGTCAGGATCTATTATTCGGAACGATTGACCACATAACGATCCCCTGGATCATGTTCAACCGCGATTATGATCTGCTTAAAGTCGGAGAGGCGGTTTCGCGCCTGTTCATCAACGCCATCCGGGCCTGAATAAAAATTGAGGGATATTCATAATTAATGGAATTGGCCATCATTATAATACCGTTTATTAAGGAGGTCTGCTTTGGATTTTGACCTGAATAAACAGCAGGAGATGATCCGTAAGGAGGTCAGGCGGTTTGCGGAGAGCGAGATCGCGCCCGTGGCCTCCGAGCTTGATGAGACGGAGACATTTTCTCCTGAGCTGACAAAGAAAATGGGGGAAATCGGCCTGTTCGGCATGTTCGTCGACGATCAATACGGCGGTCAGGCCCTTGATTATATCTCCTACATCATCGGCGTGGAGGAAATCGCCCGGGTGGATGGCTCTCAGGCCGCCACCATTGCGGCCGGAAACTCTTTGGGGATTGGCCCGCTCTACTATTTCGGAAGCGAGGAGCAGAAAAAAAAGTATCTGCCGAAATTATGTACGGGCGAGGGCCTGTGGGGATTTGGGCTTACGGAACCGACCGCCGGATCGGATGCCGGCGGCAGCAAGACGACCGCGGTCAAGGATGGGAACGAATGGGTCATCAACGGCTCCAAGATTTTTATCACCAATGGGGCCTGTGAACTTACTATGGGGGTTACGGTTCAGGCGATAACCGGCGAAAGACCCGATGGCCGGCCTGAGTATACCTGTTTTATCGTCGAGAATGGCACGCCTGGTTTTAAGGGCGTGGCCATGCATAAAAAAATGATGTGGCGGGCATCCAATACGGCTGAGCTTTATTTTGATGATGTCCGGGTGCCGCATGAGAATGTTCTCGGCGCCCAGGGCAACGGGTTCCATCAGATGCTGGAGACGCTGGACGGCGGTCGTCTGTCAATCGGCTCCATGGGGCTCGGCGGCGCCCAGGGGGCTTACGAGGCGGCGCTCAAATATGCCAAGACGCGGGAGCAGTTTGGAAAGCCCATATCCAAATACCAGGCGGTGTCATTTAAACTCGCCGATGCCGCAATCGAGCTCGAATGTGCCAGAAACCTGCTTTATAAGGCATGCTGGCTAAAAGACAACAACCGGCCCTACCAAAAAACTGCGGCAATGGCCAAGGTCTACTGCTCCGAGCTCATGGGACGGGTGGCGGATAATGCGGTCCAGATATTCGGCGGCTACGGGCTCATGAAGGAATATGACGTCGAGCGATTCTTCAGGGACCAGAAACTGCTGGATATCGGGGAGGGGACTTCGGAAATCCAGCGGCTGGTGATCTCGAGGTATATCGGATGCTAATATAGTGCCCGAACGGGCACTAACATAGAAGAATGGAGGCGCGCGATGATTGAAGACGTTCTGAGCATGGAAACAACGGATCAGGTGGCCGTGTTGACCCTGAACCGGCCGGAGGTAATGAATTCCATCAATTTCGAACTGCTTCAAACGATTCGGGATGTCGTCTGGCAGATTCGGTTTCAGAAGGACATACGGGCGGTCATTATTACCGGGGCGGGGGAAAAGGCGTTCTGTTCCGGTGCGGATTTAAAGGAACGGGCCGGCATGACCCAGGAAGAGGTGAAGCGATACATTTATACGATCCGGACGCTGTTTACGGAAATCGAATCATTGAACAAGCCGGTCATCGCCGCGGTAAACGGCGTCGCGTTGGGGGGTGGGACCGAATTGCTGCTTGCCTGCGATATCCGGATCGCTTCGATGAATGCGACGATGGGGCTTACCGAAACCCGGCTGGCCATTATACCCGGCGGCGGCGGCACCCAGCGCCTTCCGCGCCTGATCGGCCGGGGAAAGGCAAAGGAGTTGATACTGACCGGGAGGCGGGTGGATGCAAAGGAGGCCCATGCCATCGGTCTGGTCAACGCCATATGCGAGCCGGAGCTGCTGATGGATGAGGCGCAGAAAATGGCGGCCATGATATGCGAAGGGGGGCCCATCGCCATTGAGCAGGCAAAATATGCGATTGACGCCGGCATTGAAACCGATCTGCATACCGGCTTGTGCATTGAATCCAATGCCTACTGGATCACCATTCCTACTGAAGACCGGATCGAGGGGCTGACGGCGTTCCGCGAAAAACGAAAGCCGGTGTATAAAGGAAAATGATTTTTACGTATGGCGTGTGAGCAGTTATCTAAACCCTAAACCCTAAACCTTAGACCCTATACCATATTCAAAGGAAAAACCATGAGCCAAGAGACCGAAAAAAACCGTAAGCATTGGGAAAACGAGGAGGCCAAACTGGATGAGCGGATCAATGAGACCCTCTGGCCCGGCGGGGAGAAGGCGGTTGAGAAGCTGCGAAAACAGGGGAAGCGGCCGGTCCGGGAGTTGATTCAGATGCTCATCGATCCGGGCACCAAATTCTATGAACTGGGCCAGATTGCCGGTTTCGGGGTGAACTATCCGGGCATACCCGATGTCCCCTGCGGTGGGTTGGTGATAGGCCTCGGCAGGATCAGCGGCAACTGGACCATGATATTTGCCAATGATTCTCGGGTTAAGGCGGGCACCTATTTCCCGATCACGCTGAAAAAGCATATGCGGGGCCAGGCCATTGCCGAAGCCAACGGCTTGAACTGCGTCTATATTGCGGACTCCGGCGGGGCATTTCTCCCCATGCAGGCCGATGTTTTCCCGGATGATCAGCATTTCGGCTCCATGTTCTACAACATGGCCCGCATGGCGGCCAAGGGAATCAAGCAGGTCACGCTAAGCACCGGCGGCAATACGGCGGGCGGCGCCTATATCGTTTTCATGGCCTGTGAGGCGGTGATGATCGACAAGTTCTCCTACTCGTTTCTGGGCGGTCCGCCGCTGGTAAAAATGGCGACCGGCGAGGAGATCTCCGCGGAGGAACTGGGCGGGGCCAAAGTGCATACCCAGGTATCGGGCGGGGCGGATCATTTTTGCCGATCACAGGATGAGGCCATTGACAAGGTAAGAGAGATTCTGTCTTTGGAGGCCCCCCAGGGCACCCATATCCATCGCTACGAGGAGCGGCCGCCGAAGGTTGATCCCAGCACAATCTATGACCTCATGCCGGCTTCGGTCAACCAGGGCATCGATGCCCGGGCCATCCTGGAGACATTTGCGGATGACAGCTATTTCTCCGAATATAAGAAAAACTATATGCCCGGCAAGGCCGATAATATCCTGACCGGGAAGATTCGTCTCAAGGGAATCCCGGTGGGCGTTATCGCGTCCAACCGGATCGGCATTATTTTTGAAGAAGCCGCCCGAAAGGTCACTGAATGGGTCGTGCGCTGCAGCTACGAAAAGATACCGATCCTTTATATGCAGAATTCACCGGGCTATATGGTGGGCTCAGACGCCGAAAGCGCCGGTATCGGCAAATACGGGGCCGATATGGTCCGTGCGGCGGCGTGCGCTCAGGTGCCGCGGATTCAACTGGTGATCGGCCCGGACAACGGGGCGGCCAACTATGGCATGTGCGGCCGCGGCTATCGGCCGAGTTTTCTCTTTACCACCATGCGGGGGCGGACCTCGGTGATGAGCGGAAAGAGCGCCGGCGGCGTGCTGCTCTCCATTGAGGAGCGGAAACGCGAAGCCCAGGGCAAGCCCATGAGTGAAGAAGAGAGAAACGAGTTCCATCAGAAGATGGTGGAGAAGTATGACGGCGAGGCGCATCCGTTTTTCTGCGGCGCCCGCCTCTTGAATGACCGCGTGCTGAAATTCTCCGAAATTCGGGAATGGCTAAGCATGGCATTCGAGGTGAGCCTGCTGAATCCGATTGGAGAGCCGTCATTCGGCAATTTCAGATTCTGATGGCTTCGTAAAAAGTCCAATATCTGTGTTGCGCTTCCGTCCCTCGGAATTTCACGTACAGCTAAGTACGCTGCATTCCTCGGGATTTTGCGCGCCTTGATCTTAAACTTTTTACTTTGCCATCCTAAAATCGAGTTTTTACGAGATTGCCAGATTCTGATAGAAAAATAAAAGGAGTTCGTATGACTGAATATGATCTTTGGAAAATTTTTCCCCGGATGCCCAAAAAGGTGACCATCGGTGATGTCACCATCAGGGATGGCTTCCAGCATTTGGAGAAATTCATTTCCACACGGGCGAAAATCTATTATACGGAGCAGCTTATTTTTTCCGGTTGCCGCTATATCGAGGTAACCAACCTGGGCAATCCCTACCTGCTGCCGCAGTTCAGTGACGCCGAAGAGGTCCTTTCGCATCTGCGCGGGGAGCGCTTCAAGCGGCGATGCGCCAAAAGAAACATCAATCCGGATGACATCTGTATTACGGCGGTGACCATCCGGGAGCCTTCGGTGGATCGGGCCATCGAGCTAAAGGAAAAAGGAATCGGCCCGGACCGGGTGCTGATGATGGTCTCCACCGAGGAGGAACACCATTTCGCCAATTCCGGATCGACGCTGCCCATGTACTGGAAGGAAGCCGAGCGCTGCATCAAGAAATGCACGGATGCCGGCATCAAGATGTGCGGAACGGTCAGTACCATATGGGGCAGTCCCATTGCCGGTGCCACAGAGCTAAAGGATGCGGTCGAGTTCACCAAGCGATGGCTGGAAATCGGTGCCTCAGATATCGAGCATGCCGATCACGACGGAAGCGCGTCAGCCCCCGAGGTCTACAGGTATTTCTCCATGATACTGGACGAAATCCCCAATACGGACCTTCATATCGCCCATTTTCATGAAACCAAGCGCGTCGGCTCGGCGGCCTTGTTAGCCGCCTTGCAGGCCGGAGTGACTAATTTCGAGGCGACCCTTGGCGGTATGGGCGGTCAGCCCGCCAACTTCGTGGACGATTCCCCCGTACCGGGAACCGGCGAGTACTATTATGAGGATCCGCGCTACGTGGGGCTCACCTGTCTGGAGGACATGCTGGTGCAGTTTGACGAGATGGGGATCGAACACGGCTATGACGTGGACCAGGTGCTTAAGCTGGGCCAGAAGATGGAAAAGACGGCCAATCAGCGCCTGCGCAGTGAAGCGGTCATCAACGGCCGCACGGAAAAGGAGGGGCACATGGAATTCGCCCGGCCGGGCTTAAAACCCCTCAAGGAAAAGCAGGGGGAACAGCCGGGACAGATTATCCCGCAGGACTGGGGCGAAAAGGCGGTGCTGCCGGAAAAATACCTACCAAAATAATGGCTTCGTTAAACGCCCAATTTCTGCGTTGCGCTGCATCCCTCGTCATTGCACGTATTTCTGCGTACGCCTCATTCTTTGGGATTTGCGGCGCCTTGAACTTGAACTTGAACGTTTAACTTTGCCATTTAAAGTTTAACTTTGCCATCCAAAGAGGATATAGATTATGTCTGAGATACTGTGGCAACCATCCGAGGAACAGATCAAGCAGACCAACATGTACCGGTTTATCCAGTATGTGAACGGCCGCTACCATCTTTCCATCTCCGATTATCAGGAGCTATACCAGTGGTCCGTGGAACAGATTCCGGAGTTTTGGGCGGCCATGTGGGATTTCGCCGATATCATCCATTCCCGGCCCTATGAGCGGGTCGTGGACGATCTGTCCAAGATGCCCGGCGCGGAATGGTTCGTGGGCGCACGGCTCAATTTTGCCGAAAACCTCCTGCGGTACCGCGATGATGAGACGGCCATTATTTTCAAGGGCGAGAATCAAACGCCGACGCGGCTGACATACGCCGAACTATACGACGAGGTGGCGCGGGTGGCTGCGGTTTTAAAGGAGCTCGGGGTGCAGCCGGGCGAACGCGTGGTCGGCTACATGCCCAATATGCCGCAGACCATTATCGCCATGCTGGCCGCCGTCAGCCTGGGGGCCACCTGGTCGTCCTGTTCACCGGATTTCGGGTTCAAGGGCGTGATGGACCGGTTCGGCCAGATTGCGCCGCGGGTCCTGTTCTCCGCTGACGGCTATTTTTTCAAGGGCAAACGGATCGACTCCTTAGCGCGTGTGGCGGATATCGTAAAACAGATCCCCTCGATCGAGCGGGTGGTCATCGTCCCCTACACACAGGAATCGCCGGACATTTCATCAATCGACAAGGCGGCCCTCTACGAAGATTTCAAATCCCCTCAGTCCGGCCTTTCGATCGAATTCGAGCAGCTCCCGGCCAATCATCCCCTTTATATCATGTACTCCTCCGGCACCACGGGCCTTCCCAAGTGCATGGTGCAGGGAAGCGCCGGAATTTTGATCAACCAGCTCAAGGAGCACATGCTGCATACGGACGTCAAACGCGGTGACGTGGTTTTCTATTTCACCACCTGCGGCTGGATGATGTGGAACTGGCTGACGTGCGCATTGGCAACCGGGGCGGCCATCGTGCTCTATGACGGCAATCCGTTTTACCCCGATGAAGGCGTCCTCTGGGAGATGGCCCAGGACGAAAGCCTGACAGTGTTCGGAACCAGCGCCGGCTATATATCCGCGCTTCGAAACACGGGGCTGCGGCCGGGCGACAGCTATGATCTGGGTTCACTGCGGGCGCTCCTCTCAACCGGCTCCCCGCTTTCAGAAGAGGGGTTTGCGTATGTCTATGATGCCATCAAATCCGACCTGCAGCTTTCCTCGATATCCGGCGGCACGGATTTAAACGGCTGCTTTGCCCTGGGAAACCCGATGGGCCCCGTATATTCAGGAGAGCTCCAGACCCGGGGGCTGGCGATGAAGGTGGAGGCGTTTAACGAGGACGGCAAGCCTGTGTTAAATGAGCAGGGCGAGCTGGTTTGCACCGCCCCGTTTCCCTCCATGCCGATCTATTTCTGGAATGATCCGGACAATCAGAAATACCACGACGCCTATTTTGATGTTTTCCCCGGTGTGTGGCGCCACGGCGACTACATCGAGATAAACGACCACGGGGGCGTCAAAATATACGGACGATCGGATGCCACGCTGAATCCGGGCGGCGTGCGCATCGGCACCGCTGAGATCTATCGCCAGATGGAAATGATCGATGAGATCGAGGACAGCATTGTGGTCGGGCAGGCCTGGAAAAACGATGTGCGGGTGATTCTTTTCGTAAAAATGGCTGAAGGCCAGCAACTGACCGATGAGCTCAAGAAGCGCATCAAAAAGGTCATCCGTACCGAGGCCACCCCGCGGCACGTGCCGGCAAAGATTATCGAGGTCCCGGATATTCCGTATACGCTGAACATGAAAAAAGTGGAGCTGGCGGTCAAGAAAATGATCGAAAACAAACCGGTCCATAACCGGGACGCGCTGAAAAATCCGGAGTCACTGGATTATTATCTGGATATCGATGAGCTTCAGACGGATTAAACGAATCAAGGAGAAATCATGTCAGACGATATCAATTCGCTCGAGGATCTGGCCGACGAGGATCTGGCCCGCTACGTGATCAACCTTTTTCACCGGATAATCATGCACTACGCCTTCTGGTTTACGGAGGTAAACCATCAGCTGGGCATGGACAGGGCCCTGGATGCCTTGTCGGAAGCATCCAGCCGGAGCCTGAGCATTCAAATGAAGCGGCTTTCCAAAACGCTGGGCTTTGATATGGCCGCAGAGGATCTGCCGGGGCCGCTGGCGGCCATACCCCGGGAGAAGCTAATGGAGCTTCTGCAGACCGTATCGGTCAACTGGCTGGCCAATGACGGGGTCTGGTTTCAGTCCGTGGAGTTCGCCCACGGGATGAATGACGCCAAACGGTGCAATGATTCCTGCTGGACCAAGTTTTCCCCGTTTGAGGCCTGGACCATCAAGCAGTTTCTCAATATGCCGGAACGCCCGGGACTCGAAGGATTGAAAAAGGCCCTTGGCTTCAGGCTCTATGCCAATGTCAACCAGCAGTCGTTTTCAGAGGAAAAGCCGGACAGCTTCGTCTTTCAGATGAACGACTGCCGCGTTCAGGCCGCCAGGAAGCGGAAGGGACTTGAGGACTACCCCTGCAAAACCGCCGGCCTGGTGGAATACACCTATTTTGCCCGCTCCGTTGACGATCGCATCAAAACCGAGTGTATCGGCTGCCCGCCGGACCCGCATCCGGAAGAGTGGTACTGTGCGTGGCGGTTTTATATAGAAGAATGATGGCTTCGTAAAAAGCGATTTATTGCGCTGGCGCACCATTTTTGCAGAAAGTAACTCTGAAAAGCGTCCGCATTGTCATTTCGAGCGGTAGCGAGAAATCTTTAACAATCAAGATTCCTCGT
>JAGXLR010000236.1 GCA_018334555.1 Desulfobacterales bacterium | reverse complement strand
AGCTTCGCGCCATTTTCCAGGCCTCCCCTCTGGCTATCGCTTTGATCGATCGGGAGGGGCGGGTGCTTGACTCCAACGAGGAGCATGCCGTCCGACTTGATATGACGCGTGAGCAAATGGTTGGAAAATTCATATGGGACCTGTTGCCCACCAGCGTCCGGGCCCACAGGAAGAATCAGGCGGAGTCCGTTTTTGCGACGGGCAGGCCCTTTTCCGGCGAGGACGAAAGGGATGGTGTCTGGAATGCGTATTATATTTATCCGGCCATTAGGGATGAGCGGGATGAAGTGACGGCTGTCATAGTCGAAGCGCTTGATATCACCGAACGTAAACGGACTGAGCAGGCGCTGCGAGAAAGCGAGGAAAAATACCGAACCATCCTCGAAAACATGGAGGACGGATACTTTGAGGTGGATCTTGCCGGTAACTTTACTTTTTTTAATGAGGCCATGCGTAGAATGCTTGGGTATGCGAAAGACGAATTAATGGGCATGAACAACAGGGCGTTTATGGACACCGAAAACGCCCGGAAAGTCTTTAAAACCTTCAATCGGGTTTATAAAACGGGGAATGCGGATAAAGCCTTTGATTGGGAACTGATAACAAAGGATGGCGCGACATGCTATATCGAGACATCGGTATCGCTTATCAGGGAAGCATTTGGGGAGCCAATCGGATTTAAAGGGATAGCGAGGGATATCAATGAACGGAAAAAGGCGGAAGCCGAAAAGGCGCAGTTGGAAGAGCGGTTCAATCAGGCCCAGAAACTCGAATCCATTGGCCGGCTGGCCGGCGGGGTGGCCCACGATCTAAACAACATGCTTTCTCCGGTTCTCGGTTACAGCGAGCTTCTCTTGAGGGAGCTTGGCGAAAATGATCCCCGCCGCCAATCGTTGGAAGAGATCCTCAGCGCGGTAACGCGGGCGCGTGACCTGGTGCATCAGCTTCTGGCCTTCGGCAGAAAGCAGGTGCTCAAGTTTAAAACTTTTGGTCTGAACACGCTGCTAAAAAATTTTGAGGGACTTCTCCGCCGGACGATTCGGGAGGATATTACCATTCATATGGATCTGGACCCATCACTGCCATATATTAAGGGGGATCAGGGCCAAATAGAGCAGATTGTCATGAATCTGGCCATCAATTCCCAGGACGCCATGCCGGATGGGGGACAATTAAACTTCCAAACCGCCAGGGTTGAGCTGGACGAAAATTACGCCTCACAGCACCAGGGGGTCGTCGCCGGGACGTATGTCTTGCTGATGGTGACCGATACCGGCTGCGGAATGGATGCGATGACACGCGAGAACGTTTTCGAGCCGTTTTTTACGACAAAAGCCACAGGCAAAGGCACCGGTCTGGGGTTGTCCACCGTTTACGGCATTGTCAAACAGCACGGCGGAAATGTGTGGGCCTATGGAGAACCCGGCATGGGGGCCACTTTTAAAATCTATCTCCCTGTAGCCCAAGACTCTCCGGAGCCCAAGCCAATTGACGGACAAGCCGCCTCAGAGATGCAGGGTTCTGAGAGCATTTTACTGGTAGAGGACAATCAGCATGTGAGGGATCTCGCCTTCAACATGCTTCAACAATTGGGCTACGAAGTCTCGTCGGCGCAAAACGGCAGGGAAGCGATGGCAGTCCTTGAGAGCGCCCATAACGGACCGGTGGATATGCTGCTCACCGATGTCGTCATGCCCGAAATGGATGGCAGGCAGCTTTTCAAAAAAGCGCTCGGTCTTTACCCGGATCTCAAGGTGCTCTATATGTCCGGATATACGGAGGAAGTGATCGCCCACCATGGGATGATGGATGCCGAGGTTAACTTTATTCAGAAACCGTTTTCAATCAAAGCTCTGGCCGCAAAAGTCCGTGACGTATTGGACGGCTAACGCTCGATTAATCGCGTATTGGGCGTTGGGTGTTGGATATCGGGCATTAGGTCGGTGCCAGTTGCCCGGAGATTTTTCGCACGGTTCGGTCGAATTCCTGGTTGAACTGTTTGTTCTCCTTATCCGTAAACGATTTAAAATCCACAAGTTCGCAGTCCTTCATCACGGTCAGGAGCTGAAGTATCATTTTCTCAGCCAGCTCATCGAGCCGGGCGGTTCTCTGATTGCCGTCCGTTATCCCGCCGATGGCCGCCATTTTTTCTTTAAAAGACTCATCCGGGCTATCGGCGCGTTTGCGAAGGGCCTCAAAAATCAGTATAAATATGGCCTCGATCCGGTTGGTTTTAATCAGGGAAGGGGTATGAAAAAAGGAAAACTCTTTTTCCACAGGAACGGTTCCCTTCTGAAGGTCGATAATTCTTTCAAACCAGTGGAGCGTATATCGTTTGTAATCCGCCGGCCGCCATTTTTCTTTTTGCCAGATATGGGCCCGCAGAATCTTATTCAAATTTGAAAGGCATATATCCCGGTCGGTGTAATCATAGGTCCCAAGCAGGGCGCCGGACTGGAATATATCCACGCCGGGCTTGGTGGCCTGGGGCGATATCTCGGCGCACAGAATCCTCAGCTCGCCTTCGTGCCTGGCTATCAGGATTTTAAAGGAGGGCTTATTCGTTTCGATGCGCTGGAGTTCTTCTGCCGATTCCGGCGGGTTTATCCTATTCGCAACCGGCGGCGGCAGAAATGCCGCCTGCAGATTTGGGCTCAAATCAATGACTTCCAGGACTTCCTGAAAGACTGACGCATGGTCTTCTGCCAGCAGCTGAATCGGGGTCAGTTTGCCGGGTTCCAGGTACGGCCCAAAGACATCCATGAGGGACTCGAGCCCGGCCTGCCAGTTGGCGCTGCGAGGGTCCCTGCCTTCTTCTATCCATTGTTTGACTTTTGCATCCATCGTCTTTTCCTCTACCCTATCAGAAATAAGGGGTACGCCTTCCGGGTGAGATTCTACCCAATGGGGCGTTCGATCCCATGTCGACCTTTTATGATGCAGTTATGGAGTTGTCAATTTTGAAATCGTCGTTTAAGATAATTGATAAATATTTACAACCCAGATACCCTTAACTTTATGAAATCATGGATTGACGTTCTCGTAAAAAGTTCAAGATCAAGGCGCGCAAATTCCGAGGAACGCAGCGCAACACAGATATTGGACTTCTAAGTAACTTGAGAATATGTATTATTATTATTATTCCAGAAGCTTAGCTCTCTGTCATTCCGAGGAGCGAAGGCGACGAGGAATCTTGTTTGTTAAAGATTTCTCGCTACCGCTCGAAATGACAAAATTGGATGAATCGTCTCAGTGCCTTTACCCTGTCGCAAAAGTTACTTATAGGTTCGGTCCCGGGCCTCGACCCTTGGCCCGGGGGAGTTACTTCCAAGGAACTCGACAATATTTAATATTATTTTAGATGCTTTCGCTGCTGTCATTCCGAGAAACGAAAGTGACGAGGAATCTTGATTGTTAAAGATTTCTCGCTGCCGCTCGAAATGACAAAATTGGATGAATCGTCTCAGTGCCTTTACCCTGTCGCAAAAGTTACTTATAGGTTCGGTCCCGGGCCTCGACCCTTGGCCCGGGGGAGTTACTTCCAAGGAACTCGACAAT
>JAGXLR010000235.1 GCA_018334555.1 Desulfobacterales bacterium | reverse complement strand
AAAACCAGGGGCTCCCCGGCTTCGGATGTCGCCAGCATGATCCGTTGGCCGTATGGATTGGCGAAATATTTCCAATCCCAGTAATCCCGGTTAAGCGGCTTTTCAAAGACGGTTTCCCAGAGCCTGATGACCGCCTCTTTGTCGGCGCGCTGATACGGCCGGATACCATATTGACCCGAGTCCAGGGTTATCGTTTGATCCATTTCCAAATTTTCCCCGCCGGTCCTTGAAATTTTCTGAACCTGGCGAAATAGGTGGCTGATGAGGGCAGCTGTTCCCATATATGGGCCGGAACGGCGAACCCGTCATTTTCGACGACAGCCTGGGCGAATGGACAGAAAAACGGGTTGAACGCCATCTCAAAGAACAACCCGCCTCTCCGGCGGCCGCCCGCCGGATTTCCCGAATAAGCCAATGCCGGCGGGGCCTCGATTGTGCCGAGGTCTTCACAGTCAACCAAAGGCTCCTGGCGCCCGAGATGAAGATCCGGCAGCGCCTCGTAATATTTCTGAAAGAACTGCGATTCCGACGCCTGCATCATCGCCTGCTTGTGAGACTCGGCTGCCGGCGCCTGGTTATAGTAATGAACGACTTCGGCCCCGGGCACGCAAATAGGGGTTTGCCCGCCGAGCAAGGTTTGCAGGCAAAGATCCGTATCCTCGTAATACATGAAAAAACGCTCATCAAAGAGCCGGCCGCCGGATGGAAAAATCCGGTCCATATTTATAAGCAAACAGGCACCGGATAGAAACGGTTCGTAAAAGGGTTCCGAAGCCTGCCAGAACCGGTCATGCCGAATCTGCCAATAAAACGAGAACAGATGCGCATCCGGCATATAGGATTGGGCCGTCCGGGCCCCGATAGAATGCCATAAAGACATCCCCGTGGCCGGAGGGAGACGAAACGTATGGCTGTCATCCCAATAGAACCGAGGCCCCGCAAGCGGCGCCCCATACGAAGCGGCCGCTTCAAGCAACCGGGCCAAGCTGGCTTCATCCAGACGGACGTCCGGATTAATCACCAGCACCCATTCGGTTTCTACATGGGCTATGCCGTGATTAACCGCCCTTCCATATCCGATGTTTTCCCGGCTGCGGACCAGAATGGGTTTGGGCAGGCCCTCAAACAGCTCCGGAGACAGATCGGCACTGTTGTCCACAACGATAATCCGGGATATAAGGCTGATCTTTGACAGTTGCCGGACCAGCGCCTCTGTGAGCAAGGGCGTTTTATAGTTCACGGTTACAACAGATACGTTCATTTATGGCACTCCCCCCTAATCCACAGAAAACCACACGGACCTTCCAGCTTGACACCAGGTTTTATTATTGCAATAAATTTTTTTATCGTCCATTGTCAAATCCAACTTTCAGACGGATGGCGAACGAGTGGCCGCATAAGGGGCCTGATAGTTTCAGCATACTGTCTTGGATGGATATTTATCATTTTAGTTTTTGACAGTCTCGTAAAAAGTCGATTTTGGGATGGCAAAGTAAAAAGTTCAAGATCAAGGCGTCGCAAATCCCGAGGAATGCAGCGTACTTAGCTGTACGTGAAATTCCGAGGGATGCAGCGCAACACAGATATTGGACTTTTTACGAAGCCATCAGTTTTTGATCGGATCAAATTTGTATAGTATCACGGCAAACCATATTTCAAAAGTCTATAAGTTTTATCGCAAGCCGGTGGATCGGCTAAAAGAATCGATATTCCGCCGACCTATGCACCAGCCCCATGTGAGCCTGGAGGATATTTCCTTTACCCTGTCTGCAGGCGAAAGCCTCGGGATTATAGGGGAAAACGGGGCGGGCAAAAGCACGCTGCTCAAGATATTGGCGGGCACCCTAACGCCGAGCTCCGGGGATATCAATATCCATGGGCGGGTGGCCGCACTGCTCGAGTTGGGCTCGGGGTTTAACCCCGAATTTACCGGACGCCAGAATATATACCTCAATGCCGCCCTCTTGGGGCTGAGCCAAAAAGAGATTAAAGACAAAGAAAATGATATCATCGGGTTTGCGGAGTTGGGCATCTTTATTGACCGGCCGCTCAAAACCTATTCATCCGGCATGGTCGTCCGGCTGGCATTTTCAATCGCAACGAGCGTCAATCCGGATATATTGATCATTGATGAGGCATTAAGCGTCGGCGACCAGTACTTCCAGAAAAAATGCATCGATCGCATGCTGCGCTTCCGCGAAATGGGCAAAACCATCCTCTTCTGCAGCCATGACATGTATACGGTCAACCTGTTGTGCGACAGCGCCATCTGGCTGGACAAGGGCGGCATCCGGGAACAGGGGAAAACCAGCCAAATCACCGCTGATTACGAGAACTATCTGCGCCAGAAGGAGAACCAGGAGGCGGAATCCGCTGATAATCGGCCGGCCAATGAAAAGCAGCATTTTCCCCTCTATATCCACTCGATTGCCCTTAATAACAGTCTGTCCCCCATTGAAATGCATTATAACGAGGATTTGAGGATAAGGATTGAATTTGAGAGTTCATTCGACGGGGATTACGCATTGGCCATCGGGATAAAACGCAATGACGGCCTGGTATGCCATGCGGTCAATCTGGCAAAAAATTATAACTACACCCTGCGGGGGAAGGGCAGAAAGAAGATCGAGGTCATCTATCCCAACCTGCCCTTTCTGCACGGGCAATATTCGGTTATCGCCTTTCTGCTGGACGAATCCGGCCTGCATTGTTATTATAAAAAAGAATCCGAGAGCTTTACGATTCCCCCGCCTGAAAGCCTTCAAAATGAAATGGGCCTCTTGGAATTAAAGCATGATTGGAAAATTTTGTCCTAGATAAATGGAAATCGCCTATATACTGGAATCCGCGCCGCTGTGCGGCGGCGTAAAAGTCGTGTTTCGTCAGGCCGAAGCGCTCCGCCGAAGGGGGATCGGGGTGAGCATCGTCTCCCCGGATCATCGGCCCGCATGGGCTGAAGGGGACGTGCCCTACCAGGTCCGCGACCCATACGATCAAAAGCTTTTGGATACCTATGACGCCGTCATCTGTACGTCGCCCCGATTGGTTCACCATCATTTCCAACGCCCCGAATCACGGGGCCGATTATGGCATCTGGTACAGGGCTATGAGGGGGACTATACGGAATATCAGCACCTCTTTTCCCTGATAGAGCGCGCCTACCGGTTGCCTGTGCCCAAAATTACGGTATCCCAGAGCCTTTCGAACAGATTGCAGGCGCTTTACCCGTCGGGCGTTTTTCAATCCGTTGGACAGGGACTGGAAACCGACTGTTTCTATCCGGGGCCTGATCGGGACGGCCCCCATGAGGCCCCCCATCGGGATCAAAAGGGCCTGTATCTGTTCCTGGTCGGGCCCCTGAGCGTCTCGATCAAGCAGATCCGGCTGGGCCTTATGACCTATAAAAAAGCCCGCCAGGTTTTTCCGGAGATGCGGCTTATCCGGTTTTCAACGATTGATACGCGCCAAACGGAGGAGGCGCTGGTCGGCACCATATCTGAATATCACGTTCATGTGCCTCCCGCATCCGTGGGAGAAGCGTTCCGCCAAAGAAAAGGCATACTGCTCTCCCCGT
>JAGXLR010000095.1 GCA_018334555.1 Desulfobacterales bacterium | reverse complement strand
GGACACGCGGGCCAGCCATTTTTGGTCGAATAGGGGGCGGGCATCCACCGGATTCCCGTCGGCGTCGATACCCACCCGGGTCTCATCATGATTTCGGAAATAGCTGCCGGCAATAAGGATCAAACTGAACACATGGGCGCCGATGAGCTCGTAAAGCCGCCGGGGCGGTCCGGAGAATGCGACGAAGTGTTCGAAATCCCGGATGCCGCTGGCGCCGATATTCGGAAACCGGCACGAGGCCAGCCACTGGTCCAGACGTCCGCCCCGGCGCCATTCATAGAGGCCGTGGTCCTCCCGACGATGGCGTTGGATCCGGTTGTGAAACAGCGGAATCGGGGCCGTATGGATGATCCCCATGGCCGCCAGTCGCCCAAGGTATTTGGCATTTCTGCACAGAATCCGCCGACAGGCGTCCGCGTCCAGCATTTTCCCGTTTACCGGATGGTTGGGATAGCTGAAATAGCCCTTCGGCACGGTATAGCCGATGGCGCGCCGGCTTGTATCAATATCCAGTGAATCCGGGATCGCCAGGGCCGAGGGGCTTAACCGGTAGACGACCGGCTCCGGCTGCGCCAAGGGTTCGGGAATGTCGAACCGGTATGCATCAGGCAGCGGAAGTGCAGCCAGAAATTGCATCCAGCGGGTTTCCGCCGCCAGATCGGAAGAGGATTGCCCGGGCCGGGCGAATTTGAGGACAAACCGCCGGCCGCCCATCGCCGGCGGCGAAACCACCAGGCTTCTGCCCATCCATCTCATGGCCGCCGGCGATACTTGGCCGAAGATCTCCCGGATATCTTCCACCCGGCGCCGGTTTGGCTCAATGCGCCCGGTAAAATCAGCCGCCGGCGCTTTGTTATCTAACGGCAATGCGCCCATGGCTTCTGCCGCCGCCCGGAGCGGCGGCCCGTTTCGGTTGGATAAAATCTGGGTGAAGGCCTGCCGGACGAGATCCGTCAAATTTTTGCTCGTAGAAAAGCGGATGATATCCGCCATAGCATCGGCGGCTTTCTTGAAAAGAAAGAACGCCTGCCGCTGGCGGTTATGCTCATTGCCTTCAAGCACCCGGCAAAGGGCGGAAACAGTGCCAGCCTGAACGATTTCCGGCTGCTGGGCGATAATAAACTGGAGGTTGGCCACCTTCATATAGGTGGCGGTAAAATCGGTTCGGCATCTCGTCAGGTAGGATTCCGCTTCAAGCCGTTCGTTTTCCAGGTTCCAGGTATACATCAGCCGTCATCGGTCCCTTAAATTTCCAGGGCCGCTAAGAACCCGCCATGGACGGCGTCATTGATCCTGCCCGGCTGGACGCAGTCGCCCACGGTGGCATACGGGATATTGAGCGGCCCCAGCGTTCGGGACAGCTCCTGTACGGCCTGTGAACCGGCGGCAAGGATGACATTGTCAAATTGCTGCGTCAGGGTCTCGCCGGCCTTTTCATAGGTGAGCGCCCCGTTTTTGATGGATTGAACCCTGGCCTCGGTGATGATATTGACGCCGTAGCGCTGGAGTTTGCCCAGAAGCACCCATTTGGTGGATTTTCCGTGGTCCTTGCCCGGCTTGGGGAGCATTTCGAAGATGGTGACATGCGATGTGCCGCTGAACATTAGCTCTCTGAGCCGCTCCGGGCTTTCCGCCTGGTATTCGAAAAGAAAATGCAGCGTTTCAGGGGTAAGGGTGCCTTTGGCGGCCGCAAAAAGGGCGGTTTCAAGACCTACCGAGCCGCCGCCGATAACGGCCACCTCCCGGCCCAGCGGGGGGTTGTCGCTTAGGACGTCCCAAGAGGATAAAACGCAGGGGTCATCCGCGCCGTTTATAGGCGGCAGCAGGGCCTTTGCGCCTTCGGCCACGATAATGTGATCCGGCGATTTTTTTTGCAGCAGCGCCGTGTCAACCGCCGTATTGAGGAATACCGGGATATCGTATTTGCGCAGCATGGCCCGGTAGTAGCGGATAAGCTCCAGCAGCTCCTGTTTGTGCGGCGGTGCCCCGGCGATCCATATCTGGCCGCCGATATCGTCTTTTTTTTCATAAATTTCAACCTGGTGCCCGATTTGTGCGGCCGTTATCCCGGCCTCCAGACCGGCCAGGCCGGCCCCCGCCACCAGGACCCGTTTCGGGTTTTTCGTCGGGGCAATCCCCCGCTCGTTTTCAAAGCCCGCCCTTGGGTTGCCGACGCAGAATACCGGTTTGCCGTTGAAAATCTGGTCCGTGCACCCTTCTGAGCAGCCGGTACAGGGGCGGATTTCATCCGGGCGGCCCTCCCGGGCTTTCTTCGGCCATTCCGGATCCGCAATCAGGGGCCGGCCCAGGTTGATCATGTCCGCGCAGCCGTCCCTTAAAACCTTCTCCGCGGTATGGGGGTCGCTTATCCGGTTGGAGGCCATGACCGGGATATTGACCGCTTTTTTGATGTTTAGCGCCAGATAGGTAAGGGCGGCGCGCGGCAGTTCCATGGGCAGCTGGGGCACGCGGGTCTCATGCCATCCGCCGGTGACGTTTAAAGCGTCCACGCCTGCGGATTCATAGGCCCGGGCGATGGCGGGGGCATCGGCATCCGTATGGCTGCCCTGGATAAAGTCGTTTCCCGCCATTCGAATGGTAAGGGGGGTGTCCGGACCGATGCGCTTTCGGGTCAGCGCGAGGGTTTCCGTGGGAAAACGGAGGCGGTTCTCAAAACTCCCCCCGTATTCATCGGTGCGCAGGTTGGTTTTGGGCGAGAGAAACTGGCAGATGAGGTAGCCGGCCGAGCCGATGATTTCGATACCGTCGAACCCGGCTTCCAATGCCCGTTCCGCAGCCCGGGCAAAGGCATTTTGGACCCGTTCGATGTCTTCAGGAGTCATCTCACGGGGGGTGGTTTTGGAGTAGTTTGAATAAACCGCTGAGGGCGCGATCGGGGTCTGGTTGTCGATTAAAAAGGGAAACGCATAGGCCCCGGCGTGAAACAGCTGGATCCAGGCGCGGGCGCCTTCGGCTTTTATGATTTGCGTAAGCTTTTTAAAATCGGCGATGGCCTCGTCGGATGCAATGGAGAGGGCGGCGAGTCCCGCGCCCAGATCGTCAATCCCCACCGGGCCGACGGTGACAATGCCGGCCCCGCCTTTGGCCCGTTCCTTGAAATAGGCGTAATAGCGGTCGTTTAACTTGCTGTCGTAGGAGTAAAGCAGGCCAAGGGACGGATAGGCGATCCGGTTCTTAATCGCCAACTGGTTGATCACAATCGGACTGAAAAGGTATTTAAACATGTATGCCTCCCATCGGTTAGTTTGCCATCCGCCATTGCCCGGGTGACTGCCAGGGGGTGGGCGGCCGGCTTGTAAAAGTCAAATACCTAAAACCTTGTATGTTTCCCCTTTCCCCAAATTCCGAGGAATGCAGCGCAGCACAGATATTGGACTTCCAAGGAACTCGACAATATTTAAATTATCTTAGAAGCTTCCGCTGCTGTCATTGCGAGAAACGAAAGTGACGAGGAATCTTGATTGTTAAAGATTTCTCGCTACCGCTCGAAATGACAATGCGGAGGCTTTTCAGAGTTATTTTCTGCAAAAATGGGGCGCCAGCGCAATAAATCGCTTTTTACGAAGCCATCAGTATTTGTTTCCTTGACCTATATAATGCAGGCTTTATATTATGTTAGATTTATTGACAAGATGAAAGACCTATATTATTAAACTCTTTTTTTAACCTAAACTAAGCGATTGGAAATCCCTTAGGCTTAAGATAAGCCGGAACAGTAGCAGGTATTGGAATGAAGCAGCTTCACACATATGAAAAAAAACAGTTTGAAAAGCTGTTTAAAGAAGAAAATATTGACGATTTTGAAAATCGCTTCAAGGTCCTTGAAACTTTTCTTGAAACCGAACGGCATGTCACCATAGCCGAATTAATCGAGGATCTGAAGGGGAAAAATATTGATTTGTCACCGGAGTTTGTCGAGGAAACGCTTCAACTGATGTGCCATTTCGGATTTGCCCAGAAAGTTCGGTTTGAAAACGGGGATATCCGGTATGAGCATCGCCATCTGGGCCACCATCATGATCACATGATATGCACCAAATGCGGCAAGATCATCGAATTCAAGGATGATCAGCTCGAATCCCTCCAATCCAGGATTGTATCCAACTACGGATTTCACATGCTTCAGCATCAGATGAATATCTATGGCATCTGTTCGGAGTGCATGAAGACCCGGGATAAATTCATGCCGCTGATTATGGCGAAACCCGGCGAGCGGCTGAGAATCAAGGAGTTCGTCGGCGGCCATAACTCCCGGATGCGGCTTTTGAGCATGGGATTCCGCGTTGGGGACACCATGGAAGTGATCAGCAATCAGGGCAGTGGACAGCTGGTGGTGTCGCTGGATTATAACCGATATGTTCTGGGACGGGGGTTGGCACAAAAAATTGTTGTTGAGGCGCAAGACAAATAAGGGGGTTAACGGCTTGCCCCGTTTTGGTGAATCTGTTCGAATTTATCGGTTTAAACGCTTTAACCGGGGGGGTTGAGCCTTGAACAGGCGACTGCCCGGACAAGCATAGAGGTGGCTGGTAATGATTTTAAGTGAGATGCGGGAAGGCGAGAGCGCAAGGATTGTTGCCGTCAACGGCGAGTCAAGGCTCCGCCGCCGGATATTGGAGATGGGACTTACCAAGGGTTCCGAAATCTATATCGAAAAATATGCCCCGTTGAAGGATCCGCTGGAACTGATCGTCAAGGGGTCGCACGTGTCTTTGAGGGTAAAGGAAGCCTCTCAAATCCAGGTCGTCCGGGAAGCCGGAGAAGGAAGCCATGCCGAAGAAACTGCTTAGAGTCGCGCTCGCCGGCAATCCCAATTCGGGGAAGACAACGATTTTCAACAGTTTGACGGGTACCCGACAGAAAGTGGGCAACTGGCCCGGCGTCACCGTTGAAAAAAAAGAGGGCGAAATCAGCCGCAACGGCTATGATATCAAGGTCATCGATCTACCGGGTACCTATAGCCTGACCCCTTTTTCCATCGAAGAAATCGTCGCCCGGGATTTTATTCTCGAAGAAAACCCTGACGTCGTTATTGATATCATCGACGCCTCCAACCTGGAACGCAGCCTCTATCTCGCCAACCAGCTCCGCGAGCTTGACTGTAAAGTCATTTTTGCCCTGAATATGGCCGATCTGGCAAAATCCAGGGGCATCCAGATTGATGCCGAAACCATGTCCAATCTTCTGGGCGTACCGGTGGTCTTTACGGTCGGCAACAAAGGGCAGGGGTTAAAAGAGCTGCTCCAGACCACTATTGATCTTGCCGAGTCTTCAAGCGGCATCCCGGAGGAACGCAAGGTAAGGTACAGCAAGGATATCGAGGCCTCCATCGCCGAATTGAGGGACGCTATAGAGGAGCAGACGGATGAAACGTTTCCCTACAATCCGCGCTGGATAGCCGTAAAGCTCCTGGAAGACGATCAAATCGTCAAGGAAAGAATCCGGCAGAAAATGGGGGCGGCGCCCGCCGATGCCGTGATCGAAGCCGCCCAGCAGCTCCGGGGCCGGCTGATGTGGATCTTTGACGAGGACCCGGAAATCGTAATGACCGACGAACGCTACGGGTTCATCGACGGCATTATCCGCGAGGCGGTGATCCATACGATCCGAAGGCGGGTCGATATCTCAAGGAATGTCGACCTCGTCCTGACGAATCGTTTCGTGGGCTTCCCGATTTTTATCTTTTTTATCTGGGCCATGTTTCAGGTCACCTTTACTTTGGGCGCCTATCCCATGGAATGGCTCGATGTGGGCGTCGGGCTGCTCTCCGGATTTGTCGAGGGGCTTTTGCCGGCGGGGCTGGTAAGGGATCTTCTGGTCAACGGGGTGATCGCCGGGGTGGGCAGCATCATTATATTTCTTCCCAACATCCTGCTTTTGTTTTTCTGTATCGCACTGTTCGAGGATACCGGATACATGTCGCGGGCCGCATTTTTGATGGATAAGATCATGCACCAGATCGGTCTTCACGGCAAATCGTTTATCCCCATGCTCATGGGGTTCGGGTGCAACGTGCCGGCGATTATGGCGACCCGGACGCTGGAGAGCCGTAAAGACCGGATCCTGACAATCATGATCACCCCTTTTATGTCCTGCTCCGCCAGGCTTCCCGTCTATATCGTACTGGCGGGCACCTTTTTTGCCGCCAGCGCCGGCACCGTGATTTTTATGCTCTATTTCCTGGGGATTGTCGTTGCCATATTGACCGGCCGGTTGTTCCGAACCGTTCTGCTTCCGGGGGTGGAGGCGCCGTTTGTAATGGAGCTGCCGCCTTACCGGGTGCCGATGCTAAAGAGTTTGCTGATCCATATGTGGGATCGAAGTAAAATGTTTTTAAAGAAAATGGGCGGTATCATTTTTGTCGGGTCGGTGATCGTCTGGGCCTTGTCCACGTTTCCCCGGGATATTGACTATTCGAAAAACTATGATGCCGAAATCGGCCGGATCAATACCGTCTATGCCGAGAAAATCAGACATGCGGAACCGGATCGGGTGGCGGCCCTAAAGAACAAGCGGGATCAATTGATCCAGGAAGAGAAGGGGCTTCGTTCCGCTGAAAAAGCCCGAAAATCTTATATCGGGCAGATTGGCCGGGTTATCGAGCCCGTATTCGAACCCTTGGGAATTGACTGGCGGGGCAGCGTTTCCCTGTTAACGGGATTTGTGGCAAAGGAAATCGTGGTCAGTACCATGGGCGTTTTGTACGCGGTGGACGAGGCCGATGCCGAATCCAAGGCCCTGCATAATGCGTTGAGAAAGTCGGGTATGACTCCGCTTTCCGCGCTTGCCCTGATGATATTCGTTCTTCTCTATATCCCCTGCCTGGCAACAGTCGCGGTGATTGCCCAGGAAACCGGGACCATTCGGTGGGCGCTGTTTAATGTCGCCTATACGACGGGCGTGGCCTGGGTGGTAGCGTTTATTGTTTATCAGGGGGGGCGCCTAATGGGATTTGGTTGAAAAAAAAAGGCGCTGTGGCCGCTTAAGTTTGGCCACAGCGCCAAAAGTTGATGCTGTTAGGCGGCATCAACGGCTTCTTCCGCTTCGGGCATCCGTTCCACCAGCTCGAATCCGATGGCATCATTCTCCGGTTTCGCCCGGATTCGGCTGTATTCCGGAATATCGCCCTTGAGTATCTTCATGGACAACGGGTTCTCAATATAGTGCTGGATGGTCCGTTTCAGGGGTCTCGCCCCATAGACCGGATCAAACCCCCTTTCCGCCAGCATATCCTTGGCCTCGTCAGAAAGCGCCATCTCGATATTTTTTTCTGCCAGCCGCTTCTGCAGGTAAGCCATCTGAATGTCCACTATGGATCGTATCTGCTCGTGGCTCAGGTTATGGAAGATGATGGTCTCGTCGATCCGGTTCAGGAACTCGGGTTTGAAACTCGACCGGAGCGCCTGCATCACCTTCTCTTCCATCTCCTGGCGTCTAGCCTCGCTGTACTCCTGGAGCAGATGGCTGCCGACGTTGGATGTCATGATGATCAGGGTG
The DNA here is from genome assembly GCA_018334555.1 of Desulfobacterales bacterium. Lineage (GTDB taxonomy): Bacteria > Desulfobacterota > Desulfobacteria > Desulfobacterales > Desulfosalsimonadaceae > M55B175. The sequence goes on along the minus strand of JAGXLR010000095.1, from coordinate 5,207 downwards.
TTTTTGAAATCCACCGTCTTGCCCTGGCCGTCGGTCATCCGGCCGTCATCCAGGATTTGGAGCAGGGCGTTGAATACATCCGGATGCGCTTTTTCGATTTCGTCAAAAAGCACGACGGAATAGGGGCGCCGCCGAACGGATTCGGTCAGATAGCCGCCCTCTTCATAGCCGACGTATCCCGGGGGCGCGCCGATGAGCCGCGATACGGCATGTTTCTCCATGTATTCGGACATATCCACCCGGGTGATGGCCTGCTCATTGTCATAGAGAAATTCAGCCAGCGCTTTGGCCAGTTCGGTTTTTCCCACACCGGTCGGTCCCATGAAAATAAAGGAGCCGATGGGGCGATTCGGATCCTGAAGCCCTGAGCGGGCGCGCCTGACGGCATCTGCTACCGCGCGAACCGCATCCTGCTGACCGACGACCCGTTTCTGCAGCCGTTCTTCCATCCGGACCAGCTTTTCCCGTTCGCCTTCAAGCATTTTCTGAACCGGTATGCCGGTCCATTTGGAGATAATTTCCGCCACATCCTCGGCGCTGACCTCTTCTCTTAGCATCCGGCGCTGGGACTGGATTTCCGCAAGCTTGGCGTTGCTCTGCTCAAGCCTGCTGCGCAGCTCGTTTCGTTTGCCGTAGCGGATTTCCGCCACCTTTTCAAAGTTGCCCTCGCGTTCGGCTTTTTGTTCTTCCGTTGTCAGCTGATCCAGTTCCGTCTTGATCGAACGGATGGTCTGAATCACCTCTTTTTCATTCTGCCAGTGGGCGTTCATCTGGTTATACTCTTCCTTGAGATTTTCGAGATCCTTTTCCAGCTTGGCCAGGCGCTCCTTACAGGCCTTGTCGGATTCCTTTTTTAATGCCTCGCGTTCAATCTCGAGCTGCCTGATTCTACGCTGGATCTCGTCGATTTCAACCGGTTTGCTGTCGATCTCGATCCGGAGCCTTGAGGCGCACTCGTCAATCAGGTCGATCGCCTTGTCCGGCAGAAACCGCTCGGTAATATAGCGCTCGGACAGCGTGGCCGCCGCGACTATGGCGGAGTCCTTTATTTTAACGCCGTGATGGACCTCGTATTTCTGCTTTAACCCCCGCAGGATGGAAATGGTGTCCTCCTGCGTCGGCTCCGAGGTAAACACGGGTTGAAACCGACGTTCCAGGGCCGCATCTTTTTCAATGTGTTTGCGGTATTCGCCGAGGGTAGTGGCGCCCACGCATCTCAGGGTGCCGCGGGCCAGACCGGGCTTGAGCATATTGGAGGCGTCCACCGCGCCTTCGGCCGCTCCGGCGCCCACCAGGGTGTGCAGCTCATCAATAAAAAGGATAATTTTGCCTTCGGCCTTTTCGACTTCTTTGACCACCGCCTTCAGCCGGTCTTCGAATTCACCGCGGTATTTGGCGCCGGCCACGAGCGTACCCATATCCAAAGCAATCAGCCGGCGGTCTTTCAGGGACTCGGAGACGTCGCCTTCTATAATCCGCTGGGCCAGTCCCTCGACGATGGCGGTTTTGCCGACCCCCGGCTCGCCGATTAGGACCGGATTATTTTTCCGCCGCCGGGAAAGCACCTGGACGATTCGGCGGATCTCATCATCCCGGCCGATCACCGGGTCGAGTTGGCCCCGACGGGCCTCTTCGGTTAAATCACGTGTATATTTTTCCAGCGCCTCGTACTTATCCTCCGGGTTCTGGTCGGTAATGCTCTGATTGCCCCGGATATCTGAGAGCACCTTGAGGATGGCATCGCGTTTGACGCCATAGCGGGAAAGCATCTGCGCCAGATTGCTTTGTTTTTCTTCCACGATGCCCAGAAATATATGTTCGATACTGACATACTGGTCCTTTATCTGATCGGCCGCTTCAAATGCCTTTTCAAGGACCTTCCGGGTTCTCTGGGAGATATAGATTTCGCCGGCTGCGCCTTCAACCTTCGGAAGCTTCTCGAGCAAAGACTTCAGCTCCTGATTGATATTGTCCGGCGTAATGCCGATTTTTCGCATAATGGAGCCGGCAATCCCGTTGGGATCATCAAGCATGACCGCCAGCAAATGCTCCGGTTCGATCTGCTGATGGTTATGACTCGACGCCCTTGAATGGGCTTCCTGAATTAGCTCCTGGGATTTTATCGTGAATTTATCAAATCGCATCTATCTGAACCTCCTTCATCGCTACGATATTTTATTTTCAATATTTTTCAGTATGTTAAAAATAAGCACGAAGGTTCGAATGTCAACGGCCCCTTAAACGGAAACCGGTATCTTTCTTTTTATTTGATTTATCGAATAACCATGCCTAAATTAATAATAGGAATTTGAACAAATCCATGCACTTTCAACCCTTAGCGTCATTTGTGGAGTTTCCCGCCATTGCAGCACGGCAGCAAAGACAATCGCCGTCTACCTATACGTTTATGCCCCTATTGTATGTTTAGGCAGGAAAATCAGGTGGTCGTGCATCTACATGCCGCCTTGCCGATACCCCTTAGCCTGGCCGTCGGCAATCGGTATCGTCAGTATATGATGATTTTCATTAAACCATTTTTCCCCAAGGAGCAGGAAATGAGCAGGCAAGTGTCCTTTACCAAGTATGAACGAAAAATTTTACCCGACTATCGTCAACGCATCAGTTCAGCCGAATCCAGTCAGGACGTGAAAAAATTTTTTGTTTATATGGTCGGAATGCTCTTTAATGAAATTTTTGGTGAAAAAATAACGCTTGAAGATAATGATATAAGGTTGACGCCGGAACGCTCGGCAGGGTATCAGTTGAGCCGGGAGTTGCGGGCGAATCCGGAGCTTATCGAAACATGGAGGACCTCTGATTTATCCGACCTCCTGGATCGGATGGCCGAGGTCGCCTGCAACCGGTATCGGCATCTGGAGAAGCATCCGGAGAAGACCTCCTCCAAAATCCGCAAATAGCGCGCGCCAAAAAAAATCGGCTTTTCGCCTTACCTGATCTTGACGAAAGCGTCCCCTTTACGACCAGTGGTGGAAATCCGGCCCCTCACGCAGGCTTTCGTAGAGCGCAATGCCGACCGCGGTCGATAGGTTGAGGCTGCGGATGTCTTCGCGGATGGGGATGTAATAGGTCTGTGCGGAATCGAATTTTGTTTGTATCGCCTCGGGCAGGCCGTTGGTTTCTGATCCGAAAATCAAAAACTGTCTGGAAGTCGTTTTGGGTATTTGCCAGATGGGTTGGCGGCCGGTTTTGGTAAAAATCGCCGCCTCGGATGGATCAAGTGCCGTCTTTTCGGCAAATGCCTCGAAATCCTCCCATACGGACAGGTTTACCCGATTCCAGTAATCAAGTCCGGCCCGTTTGATCATTCGGCTCTGCAGGGAGAATCCGAGGGGTTTGATTAGGTGCAGGCAGGCGCCCGCCCCAAGGCAGCTTCGACCGATATTGCCCGTATTCCAGTGAATTTCAGGAAATACGAGAACCACATGGCGTTCAAGTGATGGTTTCGGCATTAAAAATTTCGGGGCTTACAGATCGTCTCCCGAATTTGGATATCAAAGAAATTGGATTGATTGGCCGGTTTTAAGATGAGGGCGGTATCAGCCCCCTTGCCGGTGCCGCCTATGGAGATAATGTCGTTGCCGTTGAGTGCCCCGGCATCAGCCGCCATGACGGCGACTTCAACGGCAACCTTGGTCCCCTGCCCGAATAGCCGGAGCGTGTCTGCCATTAGCAGCACCGGGTAGATGCCGGTATATTTTTTGGCGAGCGAGCGCTCTACCCCTGAAAGGGCATGGGTCGCCTCGATCACTTTGACCCCTTCCTCTTCAAGATCCCGCCGGACATCATCCTTCATGGTATTCTGGAAGGGCTCTTTGAAGCCGCAATGGTAGGTTACCGCAATAATATTGAACCCTTTGAATGTTTCCAAGGCCCTGTAAGCGGTATCGCCAGAAGAAGATGCCACTACCACCTCATTAAGCCCGAGCTCTTTGGCCCGGTCGCAAGCGAACTCGAGCGTTTGCTGGGTATTGATTTTTCCGGGTTCTTCAAAGTGGGTCAACAATTTAGAGATACTCATAAGCGGCTTTCCTCATTCGTGCTTTTCATTAGCTAAACAATTTAATATGATAGAATACATTTTACATATAGGGTAAAATGGGTAAACAGGTCAAGTCAAAAGCGTTTACATTTATAATTGCTGTAAAGGTGAATAATCATGATTATTGATGCGCATACGCATATCTTCCCGGAAAGTATTTGCGATGAAAGAGAGGCCTATTTCGAAGGGGAGCCGGAGTTCAAGCTGCTCTATGAGTCCCCGAAATCAAAACTCGTCAATGCGGATACCCTGGTGGCGGAAATGGACGCGCAGGGGGTCGATGTTTCGATTACGTTCGGTTTTCCCTGGCACCATCCGGAAATCTTCAAGGCCAACAACGACTATATCATGGATGCGGTGGCGCGGTATCCGGATCGAATCAAGGGGCTGTGCTGTCTGGATGTGTTTGCCGATAATGCCGTAGACGAGGTTGAGCGCTGTATCAGCGGGGGGCTTTCCGGTGTCGGGGAGCTGGCATTCTATCAGGGCGGCTTCGGCGCTGATACCCTGGATCGGCTGCATCCGATTATGACGATATGCCGGGAAAAAAATCTGCCGGTGGTTATCCATACCAACGAGCCCATCGGTCATATGTATCCCGGCAAAACACCGAATACGCTCGCCCAGATATACGAGATGATCAAGCGCTTTGCCGGAAATAATATTGTTCTGGCCCACTGGGGCGGCGGCATATTTTTCTATATGCTAATGAAAAAGGAGGTCCGGGAGACACTGGCCAATGTATACTTTGACACGGCGGCGTCCCCATTTTTATATACGCCGGAAATCTATTCGGTTGCCGAGTCGATAGCCGGGGCTGAGAAAATTCTCTGGGGAACCGACTACCCCTTGATTAAACCGGACCGATATTTCCGGGAAATCGAAAAAAGCGGCGTCAGCGAAACAGCGGCAAAACAGATGATGGGGGAGAACGCCGCCTGCGTATTTTCCATAACCTAAATTGAGCGTTTCAATTTTTTGAAGATTTAATTTTTATTTTATTTTTAGGATATTGGAACATTGACGATCTCGTAAAAAGTCTATTTTAGATGGCAAAGAAAAAAGTTCAAGATCAAGGCGACGCAAATTTCGAGGAATGCAGCGTACATAGGAGTACGTGAAATTCCGAGAAATGCAGCGCAACGCA
>JAGXLR010000234.1 GCA_018334555.1 Desulfobacterales bacterium | reverse complement strand
GCCGCTCATCTCGCACAGAAGATCGCCGCCGCGCTTCGAAACCTGCTGGGCCGTCAGGGTTGCCTTCCCGAGTTTGGACGCCCAGCAGGGAGCGAGTTCGCAATGCGCCGAACCCGTAACCGGGTCTTCCGGTATGCCGAATTTCGGTGCAAAAAAACGGCTTACAAAATCGACGCCCAAACCGGGAGCGGTGACGCTGACACCCCGCAGTCCAAGCTCCTTTAGTTTTGCCAGGTTTGGAGAGATCGAGCGAACCACGGCTTCGCTATCAAATACGGCGATATAGTCATCGGCAGCCCGGACCTCGATGGGCTGATGACCAAGCCCTTCGATCAATGCCGCTGGCGGAGAAGACGGCTGGGGAGGAATCGCGGGAAAATTCATTGATAGCAAGCCGTCCCTGAGCTCTACAACAAGCGTTCCGCTGCGAGTTGCAAATTGAATCGCCGGTTTGCCGTAGCCGAGAATTTCGAATATCACATGGGCGGAAGCCAGCGTAGCGTGGCCGCAGAGATCGACTTCTGCTACAGGCGTGAACCAGCGGAGATGAAAGCCTTCTTCTGTCGGCACGAAAAAGGCCGTTTCCGAGAGGTTGTTTTCCTCGGCAATCGCCTGTAGCAGTTCATCGCTCAACCAGGCATCGAGCGGAACCACAGCCGCCGGGTTCCCCCTGAAAACCTGGCGCGCGAATGCGTCAATTTGAAATTGTTTGAGCCTCATTTTTTAAGCATCTTGTTGGTATCCCAGCAATTATTCATTTTGGTCCGATTCGACGCCTGTGCTCGCCCTGAACGCACATTCGGCGGTATCCCCGCAAGTTTTATATTAGCACTTTCGCCAAATCCGTACCCAATGTAAATGCTTTTTCCAGGGATTCACTGTCCTCTTGAACCTTTCCTTTATCAAAAGCCTTGAATATTGCCTGTTCCCCAATTACTTGATATCCGAGAGCTTCAATGGGGATTCTCATTGCTTCAAGGGTAAATCCCATATCCTTTACATTCTCTTGTTCGCATATTGCGACCAGGACCGCTTTCCGGTTCTGGCTGGCCAACTGACTTGACCAGGTTCTTGGCCGGGTATTTTGAAAATTATAAAAGCAGTAGAGCCGGTCAATAAATGCTTTCATCCAGGAAGTAATGTTATACCTAAATTGAGCGTTCCAAATTTTTAAAATATAAATTTTTGCATTCTTTTTAAGGAGTTGACACATTTTATAGGTTAAAAATTTGAAACCCTCCGGGATTTTCAATTTCACCGCATCTACTGTGTCAAATGATGTCTCGCATAGGCACCTATAGCTCGACATCATTTTCCTTGTATCTGCGGCAAACTTAAAAATCGCTCAATTTAGGTTATAGTTGTGCGTTGGTGAGACAAGAACAAGACCTTTTGAAGTAATGATCTGGCTGTAGATCAATGACATTCCGTCATTTAAGCCGGTGCAGATTTATCCTTCCTGCACCTTTCACAACCGATGCAGCCCTGGAACTGAATATCTCTTAATTGGATTAAGCTGCATGCGATGTTTTCCTGGCCTACGCCTTTGAGCACTTGACGCAATAAAACATCGGAGTTTCCATTCTTTCTGGGGCTGCCAGCGACCCCCAAAACTTTATCCTCCGGGAGTAAGTTTTCATGATTTGCTTTGATTATTGAACTCAGCATTTTCATGGCGTGTCCTTTGCTGTATATACCCGGGCAGCTTAAGTTAAATTTTTGTTTTTGGAAGCAGCAATTCACGGCGAATGATAAGAGCCCCCAAAATCAAGGGGCTTGATCTTTGCCTTTCGCAATGTTTTTGCCTACCATTCTCGTAAAATAAAAATTTGGCCTAAAATGAAAAAGTTTATAAGATATTAATATTATTAAAAATAAAAAACTAGACATTGCCATCAATATGTGGTAGCCTCTGTTTCAGCATTATCGATATATAGAGGGTACCAACGTGCAACCGAAAAAACATCTCAGCTTCAGCAATCTGAGAAAAACCATCTCAGAGCGTGCTCTTCAAATTGAAGATACGCGCCGGGAAGGCAGTGTCAGTCATGAAATTCATGACTGCTGCCTCAGCGGGTTTGCCATGATGTTTTTTCAGGACCCATCGATGCTCGCCTTTCAAAAGCGCATACAGGATTACGGCAATAAAAACAATCTGCAAACGATCTTTGGTGTTGGGTCGATTCCGAAGTCCACGCAGTTGCGTGATGTTATCGACCTGATTCCTTCCTCATCGTTTGATCCGATATTTTCCGATTTCTTCAGCTTGTTGCAACGAGCAAAAATGCTTGAAAAGTTCCAGCTTTTCAAGAACCAGTACCTGATCTCAATCGATGGCACCCAGTACTTTACTTCCGAGAACATCTCCTGTCCCGGGTGCCTGAAGAAAACTTCCCAAAAAACCGGGCAAACCACTTATTCCCATCAGTTTCTTGGCGCCTCCATTGTTCATCCGGAGCAACGCCAAGTCATTCCTTTGGCTCCGGAACCGATTCAGAATACAGATGGCAACTCCAAACAGGATTGCGAGCGCAATGCCGGTAAGCGCCTGATCCAAAAAATTCGAAAAACGCATCCGAAACTCAATATCACCATCACCGGTGATGGTTTGTATTCCAACCAACCCTTTATTGACGAGTTGAAATCCAATCGGATGTCATTTGTTCTGATTGCCAAGCCCGGCGATCACAAATTCTTATTCAACCACCTGGCAACCGTAACCCATAAAATTCAAACCCTGGAATATTCTGATGACAAAGGCCGCCAGCATATTTACAGGTGGATAAATGATGTGCCGTTAAACGGAACGACCCGGGCCGGCAAGGTCAATTTTTTTGATTACACCATCAAGGCTGCTGGCAAAACAAACTTTCATTCCAGTTGGGTCACCGATATCCCTGTCAATCAGGATAATGTCAAAATCCTCGTTGTTGCTGGCCGCTCCAGGTGGAAAATTGAAAACGAATATTTCAATACCCTTAAAAATCAGGGATACAACGCTGAGCACAATTACGGCCATGGCACTCAATATGCGTCTTTCAATTTTCTCCTGTTTATTTTGCTGGCATTTTTTGTCCATCAAATCCTTGAACTGAGCGATCCCTTGTATCAGCACTGTCGGAGCACATTCAGTTCCCGAAAGGAATACTGGAACCATCTGCGCTGCGCGATCAGGATTCATATTTTCAGCAGCTATGAGCATTTGCTGGAATTCATGATCACTGCTACAAAAGACCCCCAGCCGCCATAACCATATCGCGTCTTTAAAACCAGAGTTGTTCTTCTCGGGTCTTCAATCCGCGGGGATTGCTGTTTCCAAATTTTCTGATACGGAACCTGGCGGGATCAACTCCAGCCAATTTTATCTGTCATTACATGCTTTCTCTGCTATAATCAGGACTCAAAATCCATTCTTTTCGCTTCAAAAAGCTGATAAACTGAGTAGATCAGTAGTAACCGTGAATTGCTGGTTTACCTTGAGTTTGAGCTTCCCGGTTAAAAACCGGGTGATGCTCCGCATTACCCTTTCGGCCGCTTTCCGGCTTTTACAGTAAATCCTGAAGTCGTCGGCATAGCGGACATATCGGTGCCCT